>DASTLZ010000129.1:0-19968 GCA_035714425.1 Sphingomonas sp. | reverse complement strand
TGTCGACCTGCAGGAATTCCTGTTGCGGATGCTTGCGGCCACCCTGCGGCGGGACGCTGGCGGTGGTGCCCTCCATGAGCTTTAGCAATGCCTGTTGCACGCCCTCGCCGGACACGTCGCGAGTGATCGACGGATTCTCGGCCTTGCGGCTGATCTTGTCGATTTCGTCGATATAGACGATCCCGCGTTGCGCCCGCTCGACGTTGTAGTCGGACGCCTGGAGCAGCTTCAGGATGATGTTCTCGACATCCTCACCGACATAGCCGGCCTCCGTCAGCGTCGTCGCATCCGCCATCGTGAACGGCACGTCGAGGATGCGTGCCAGCGTCTGCGCCAGCAACGTCTTGCCGCAGCCGGTGGGGCCCACGAGCAGGATGTTCGATTTGGACAGCTCCACATCGGCACCCTTGGCGCCGTGGTTCAGCCGCTTGTAATGATTGTGGACGGCCACCGACAGCACGCGCTTGGCGCGCTTCTGGCCGATGACGTAATCGTCGAGGACGTTGCAGATTTCCTGCGGGGCCGGCACGCCCCCGTCCTTCTTCGACACGAGGGACGATTTCGTCTCTTCGCGGATGATATCGTTGCACAGCTCCACGCATTCGTCGCAGATGAACACGGTGGGACCCGCGATCAGCTTGCGCACTTCGTGCTGCGACTTGCCGCAGAACGAGCAATAGAGGGTGCTCTTCGAATCGCCACCACTCAGCTTCGTCATTCAATCACCTCTCGCACATGTCGGTGTGCGTGCCGTGGGCTCGTCGCCGATCGGGGGGCTATCGTAACGCGCCCCCCGGCTCCTACAAATCAATTCGTCCATATCCGGTGAACGCCTTGCCGCGCGACCGGCTCAGGCCGCCGCGGCAACGTCTTCCGCCGGGGATGGACGCTTGTCGAACACTTCGTCGATCAAGCCGAAATCCTTGGCCTCCGCCGCCGACAAGAACGTGTCGCGATCCATGCGGCGTTCGATCTCGGCGATCGGCTGACCGGTATATTGCGCGTACAGCTCGTTCATCCGGGCGCGGATGCGCAGGATTTCGCGCGCCTGAATCTCGATGTCGCTGGCCATGCCCTGCGCCCCGCCCGAAGGCTGATGGATCATGATCCGAGCATTGGTCAGCGCGACGCGCATGCCCTTGTCGCCGGATGCCAGCAGGAAGCTGCCCATCGACGCCGCCTGACCGATGCATACGGTGCCGACGCGCGGCCGGATGTAGTTCATCGTATCGTGGATCGCCATGCCCGCCGTGACGACACCGCCCGGCGAGTTGATGTACATGAAGATGTCCTTCTTGGGATTTTCCGATTCCAGGAACAGCAGCTGCGCGGTGATGAGCGAGGCCATACCATCCTCGACCCCGCCGGTCACGAACACGATGCGTTCGCGCAGCAGGCGCGAAAAGATGTCGAACGACCGCTCACCACGGTTGGATTGTTCGATGACGATGGGCACGAGGCCAGCCTGCGTCTGCCGCAGGCCGATGCCGGCATTGGCCAGCGGGCTCGCGAAATCGCCGGTCTCGAACGGATTATGCATGAACGTCTCTCTTTATGCCCCGATGAGATGCCAACATCGGCGCTTGCGGCGGGGAGTTCAAGCCCGCGATGTCACAGCGCATTTGCCGCCGGTGCGCGTGCGGCCGCGCGATTCGGCAAGCGGACACGCATTTTTGACGATAGCCCCCGCCCCGTTTGACGTCGGCGGGTCGGCTGGTCATCCTGTTGCCGGGCCACAGGGAAGCACGCAATGCGGCGGATCAGGATCGGCGCATTGCCGATTATCGTCATCGGGATGACCGCGCTGGATGCGCTGTGGGCGCCATTGGTCCTGTTGATCGCCCGGGCGCTGCCGTCGGTGTTCAATCAACGGACATTGCCCGCGGCGACGATCGACGTCGCGGAGGGGGTCTTGGCCATCGCGACGGTCGTGATGTTCATGGTCTGGATTTATCGGGCCGGGCGCACGTTGGTGATCGCCGGCTTCCAAGATCTGGAATTCAGCGCCGCTTCCCGCGTCTGGTGGTTCCTCGTACCGTTCGCGAACCTGGTAAAGCCGTTCCAGGGGATGCGAGAACTGGACAACGCGAGCCGGGGCTATGCGCCTTACGATCAGAGCAGCGGGCTGGTGAACGTCTGGTGGGGCCTGTGGCTGTTGAACGGAGTCGCTTCGAACACGCTGCTGCGCATCCAACCGTCGATGACATGGCGGGTTATGTCTGCGGGGCTGGGATTGGTGCTGGCCGCTGTCACGATCGGCCTCGTCATCCGGATCGCTGCCGGACAGGCCGGAATCGCCGAGCGGTCGCTCGAACAGGTCTTCGCCTGACCCCCGAGCGGCTGCGCCGATCGGGCAGCCGCTCGGGATCGGGCCGGTTACGCCTCGACGGGCTTTGCCTTCTTCGCGCGCGGCTTCTTGACCGGAGCGTCGGCGGCTTCGGTGCCGGCAGCGGCTTCGGCGGCGACGGGCGAGCTTTCGAGGACCTGCGTCTCGGCCTCGACCGGCGCCGACTTCTTGGCGCGGGTCTTCTTGGGGGCGGGTGCCTCGACCGGTGCGTCCGCCGCCGGGGCGTCTTCGATCACCGCCGCTTCGTGCCCGTGATCGTGGCCGGCATGATCGTGGCCGGAATGGTCATGATCGTGATCGTCGTGGTTGTGGACGTGGGTGCCGGTGGAGAAACCGTCCTCGCTCTCGATCGCGGCTTCCAGCTCTTCCTTGGTCGTCTCGCGATCGGTGATCTCGGCCTTGGAGAACAGGAAGTCGACGACCTTGTCCTCGTACAAAGGCGCGCGCAGCTGGGCGGCCACCATCGGCTCCTGCTGGACATATTGGACGAAGCGCTGGCGCTCTTCCGGGCTGTATTGCTGGGCGGCCTGCGCGATCAGGCGGTTCATTTCCTGCTGGCTGACTTCCACGCCGTTCGCCTGGCCGATTTCGGACAGCAACAGGCCCAGTCGCACGCGGCGCTCCGCGATCTTGTGATAATCCTCACGCTCGGCTTCCATCTCGGCCTTGGCGGCTTCGGGATCGGGCTCGTGCGTCGCCTCATGCTCCAGCTGCTGCCAGATCTGGGCGAATTCGGCTTCGACCATCGACGGCGGTACTTCGAAATCATGGTCGCCCGCCAGCTGATCCAGCAGCTTGCGTTTCATGTGGGTGCGCGTCAGGCCGTTGTTCTCCTGCTCCAGCTGCCCCTTGATGAGGCCGCGGAGCTGTTCCAGGCTTTCGAGCCCCATCGACTTGGCCATCTCGTCGTCGATCGCGCTTTCGCCGGCCGTCTTCACCGAGGTGATCTTCAGGTCGAATGTCGCCGGCTTGCCCGCGAGGTCCTTGGCCTGATATTCCTCCGGGAAGGTCACGGAAATCTGGCGCTCGTCGCCGGCCTTCACGCCGACGATCTGATCCTCGAAGCCGGGAATCAGGCGACCCGATCCGATTTCCACCGCCATGTCGGTGCCGGTGCCGCCGTCGAACGCGACGCCGTCGGCCGTCTTGCCGACGAAATCCATCGTCACGAGGTCGCCGGTCTCGGCCGCCTTGTCACCGGCGTCGTCCCAGCGCTTCTGCTGGTCGGCGAACATCTTGATCTGTGTGTCGATCGCGTCATCGGCGACCGGTACGGTCAGCCGCTCCAGCTTCAGGCCGTCGATCGCGGGCGCCGGCACGGCCGGCAGCACTTCGAGCGCGACCGACAGCTGCGCATCCTTGCCAACCTCGTAATCCTCGGCGAGCGACACCGAAGGCTGCATCGCCGGGCGCAGCTGCTTTTCGGCGAGGAGGCCCTGCACGCCTTCCTGGATCGCAGTGTTCAGCGCGTCCTGGGTCAGCGCCGGGCCGTGCATCTTGCGGACCAGATTGGCCGGCACCTTGCCGGGGCGAAAGCCGGGCATGCGCATCTGCGGCGCGACGCGCTTCAGCTCGGCATCGACCTTCGTGTCGATATCCTGCGCGGTGATGGTGAGCGTATAGGCGCGCTTCAGGCCCTCGTTCAGCGTCTCGACAATCTGCATCTCGAACCTTCGTCAGGAGAAATTCGTCAGGTGGCCTTCCGCGCATCGCTGGCGGAAGACTGGTGCGGGCGAAGGGACTCGAACCCCCACATCTTGCGATACTTGGACCTAAACCAAGCGCGTCTACCAGTTCCGCCACGCCCGCATTCGGACAAGCCGTAAGGCGGGCGTCTATAACAGCCGCGCGCGCCACGGCAAGCGCCCCGCCACGGCCGCGTCACGAAACCCTGCGCGCGGCTCGCGCGTTGGGTATGCAGCAAGGAGAGACGATCATGGCAACGCAGCCTCCACAGGAATTTCCGGTTCCCGACAGCCAGCCGGTGGCGCCGGACCCCGCACCCGCCGAATTCCCCTCCCCCGCGCCCGATTTCGACCAGCCCTCGCCCGGCATTCCCGCGGGCGATCCCGGCACTGCGCAGCCGTTGCAGGCATGATGGCCGACACTCCCCTGCCCCCGCCTGGCGCGCCCCTGCCCGAAGAACCGCTGTCCCAAGAACCTCGGGCCGAAAGCAAGACGCCTGCACCGTCCAGCCGCGTCGGCGAACGCGAGGCGGAGGACGACAATATCTCCGGCACCGAATCGATGGGTGCAGAAACCGGCGGCCTCGCCGGCACGAGCCGCTGACCACAGGAGTTTCACGATGAGCGATGCCCCCGACCCCAGCCCCGAGCGCGAAGACGACCGCAGCGATATCGAGCAAGCCGTCGAAGCCCGCAGCGACGCGGTGAAGCGCGGCGAAGGCGGTCGCGAACCGTCGATGATGACCGACCCAGGCGCGTATTCGGGCGTCAGCGGTGACGGCGGCGAAGTGAAGAACCAGGATCGCAACCAGCAATAGCGGGCGGCGATCCCGTTTCAGCGGCAGCGGAGATTATCGGGCCGCCGCTGTAGCCGCCGCCGTACCCTGCCCGGTCAGATCGATCATCACGTCCCTGTCATAGCGGAACACGCTCGGCATGGCGGTCAGCCGATCTACGTTGACGCCCTGCCAATTGGGCAATTTGCCTGCCGGCAGATATCGTGCCTGAACGATCAGATAGGCACCCAGCCGTGCGTCGATCCTCGCGCCCGGTGCAGCAGGTTCGATGCCGAAGGTCGTGACACCTGCCGGCAGATCGAATTCGTCGCGCGGTTTGGTTGCTCCGGCCGCCTTCGCGCCTTCGACTGCGGTCAGCATGTTCATGTGGAAAACGCCCATATCGGTGACGGCGCCTGCCCTGACATCGAAGCGCACGGTGCCAAGACAAAGGCAGGTTCCCGCGATCGTCCCATTGGGCATCACGGTGACCGGACCATAGACGATGTACGTGCCGGGCGGGACCGCGTGGAGATAGATGCTGCGGTCGCCTTTGACGAACCGATTGAGCGGCCCGATCGCCGTCAGCAGCTCGAGCGCGATCGGCGGAAAGGCGAAGGTGGCGTCGGTCGGTTCGATCGGCCGAGGGCCTGAATCGATCTTCGGCCCCGACCGCGCCTTGTTCGCCGCCGCGTCTTTGACGTCGGCCGTCCAGCGCGCGATCTTTTTGGCATATTTCTCGCGCGCCTTGTCCAGGGCCTCCTTGCGGCGGAGGACGTAAGCCGCGGTTTCCGCAGTGCTGGGCTCGCGATAAAGCTGGACGCCCATCGGTTCACCGGGCGTCGTGTAGGCGACATACGCCAACGCAGGGTTGAGGGTAACCGACGGCTTGTCCTTGACGGCCTGCGCCTGCGCGACACCGGCCGACGCGAGCGCCAGCACAAAAATAGCGATTTTCATCACAGCCCGAGGTCCTTGCGCGCCGCGACGAAGGTCGATGCGACCTTGGCCTGCTGGGCCAGCATGCGCTGGCGATCGATTTCCTGCACCGAGGACAGGCCCTCTTCGAAATTGAAGGCGCGCCAAAGGCCCTTTTCGATGCCGAACCGCTGATAGCCCTTGTAATGCATGCAGCGCCGCATCGTCGTCCGCCGCGTCTTGCGCTTCTCCGCCGATCCAAAGATGGCGGCTGCCATCGCGTTGCCGATCGCCCCACCGATTCCCGCGCCGAGGATACCGGCGGTCGTCATCGGATAGGGCATGGGCGATGCGAAGCCCACCGTGGTGGTCAGACCGCGTGCGAACCCGTCGCATTCCCGAAGGTCCGCGAGCGCGACCGGGAAAGACGTATCCGCCCGGCCGAAATAATAATATTTGTCGTAATCTTCCTCAATCGTCGGCGTGGCCACGAAATCGAGCGGGGGCATGGCGACGGACGCGGCGTCCGGCACATCGGTCATCAGGCGGACGATGGCGTCGGGGTCTTGCGGAGCAGCGATCTCCGTCGCGTTGGCCGGTTTGCTTTGCGCGATTACCGGCGCGTTCGTCGTGAGCGCCAGCATTATGGCGCCGACCATAACCTTCCCCATGTCATTCCCCCAGATCCCTTGCCCAATCCGGGGTTTATCCATTGGTCGTCGCCGAGCAAGCGACTTGATCTGTGCTATTGTCCCGAAATCGTCGCGCCGCCCGACGATGCCACCCGCCGCACCGTCAGCACGCGTACCGGTTTTGCCGGCACTTCGCCCTTGAACGCCCCGCGGACGGTGGCCTGGGGGTCGACGGGCGTGTCGAGGATGGTGGCGACGACGTCCATGCCCTCCACGACGTGGCCGAAGGCGGCATAGCCCAAATTGTCGCCGGGCTTCGTGGGATCGGCATCCAGCCCCGGCTGATCGCCCAGGCTGATGGTGAATTCGCTGCGCGCGGTGCCGGGGGCGAGGCGGGCGATGGAGATGGTGCCGTCGAGGTGCTTGACCCCGGTTTGGGTGGTCGGTTCGTGCTTGATCGGGGGCAGGATGCGCTTCGGGTTGCCGTCCGGCCCGAATTGCACGAAGCCGTAGCGCGGGCCGGCCTTTGCGATGCGGTAGAAGGTCACGCCGTCCAGCCGGCGGCCATCGACGTAGCGCAGGAAATTGGCGGCCGTGATCGGCGCACGCTTGGTCTCCAGCACCAGGACGAAGCGGCCCGCGGTCGTCGTCACTTCGACGCGCGGCAGCGGGGGTGATTCTGCGGCCGGCGTCGGCGCAGGCTTGGGCGCAGTGACGGGAGCGGCCTGCACCGCCAAAGGCAGCGCCAGCGCAAAAAGCCAGTGTATCGCCATCGCCCGTCTCCTTAACCCCCGCGCTTAACCCAGCGCCGCCTTGACCAGTTCGTTGACGACCGCCGGGTTTGCCTTGCCGCCCATCGCCTTCATCGTCTGACCGACGAAGAAGCCGAACAAGGCGACCTTGCCGGCGCGATAGTGTTCCAGCTGGCCGGGGTTTTTCGCCAGCACATCGGCGATCACCGCTTCGATCGCGCCGGTGTCACTGGTCTGTTTCAGCCCGCGTTCCTCGACGATCTTCGCCGGCGCGTCGCCGGTGTCCAGCATCACTTCGAACACCTGCTTGGCCAGACTGCCCGACAGGGTGCCATCGGCGACCAGCGCCAGCAATTCCGCCGCTTGCGACGGGCTGATCGGGCTGCCCGCAATATCGCGGCCGACCCGCTTCAGCGCGCCGAACAGCTCCGACGTCGTCCAGTTCGCGGCGGCGACCGGCTTGGCACCCGTGTCGAGCAGCGCATCGAACCAGCGTGCGGCTTCGACTTCGGCGGTCAGCACGTCGGCGTGATAGGCGGTGATGCCCAGCGCCTCGTATCGCTTGCGCTTGGCGTCGGGCAGCTCGGGCAGCGATTCGCGACAATCGTCGAGAAACGCCTCTTCGAGTTCGAGCGGCAGCAGATCGGGATCGGGGAAGTAGCGGTAATCGTGCGCGTCTTCCTTCGACCGCATCGACCGGGTGGTGCCGCTTTCCACGTTGAACAGGCGAGTTTCCTGGACGATGCGGCCGCCGTCCTCCAGCACCTCGACCTGCCGCTTCGCCTCATATTCGATCGCGGCCATGACGAAGCGGACGGAATTGACGTTCTTGGTCTCCGTGCGCGTGCCCAGATCGTCGCCGGGCTTGCGCACGCTGACATTCACGTCGGCGCGCATCGAGCCTTCTTCCATATTGCCGTCGCAACTGCCGACGTAGCGCAGGATCGCGCGCAGCTTGCGCAGGTACGCACCGGCTTCGGACGGCGAGCGCATGTCCGGGCGGCTGACGATTTCCATCAGCGCCACGCCGGAGCGATTGAGGTCGACATAGGATCGCGTCGGATGCTGATCGTGCATCAGCTTGCCGGCATCCTGTTCGATGTGGATGCGCTCCACCCCGATCGTCTTAGTCGCGCCGGCATCCTCGATATCCACCGCGCCTTCGCCGACGATCGGGTGGTAAAGCTGCGATATCTGATAGCCTTGCGGCAGATCGGCGTAGAAATAATTCTTGCGATCGAACCGCGACCAGCGATTGATCTGCGCCCCGATCGCCATGCCGGTGCGCACCGCCTGGCGGACGCATTCGGCATTGGGCACCGGCAGCATGCCCGGCATCGCGGCATCGATCAGGCTGACCTGGGTGTTGGGCTCCGCGCCGAACGTCGTGGATGCGCCGGAGAACAATTTGGCGTTGGAGGTGACCTGGGCATGGACTTCCAGCCCAATGACAACCTCCCACTCGCCAGTGGCGCCCTGGATGCGATAGCTGGTGTCGGTCATGGATGGGTCTCTGGCGTGATGAGAGTGAGGTCGGGAAAATAGGAAGCGAAGCGTTGCCGGTCACGCGTGACGAGCGTCGCGCCTAGGTCCACGGCGTGTCCACCGATCAGGAAGTCGGGCAATATCGCGCTACGGTCGCCACCGGCGCGGCGATAGGCACGGTGGGCTCGCCCCGCCCGGTACGCCGCAGCCGGGCCTATGTCGCGAAGACCTAGTCGCACGTCCGCGAAATAATCGAGTTGCGTCGCTACATCATCGAAATGGCTCGCCGTTTCTGCCATCACGACGGCGTTGGTGACACACGGCATCGTCGCCGCGACCCGCGCGACCGAGTGACGTGCCCACGCCGACCAGCGCGAGGTCGCCTCGATCAGGTCGATGATAATGTTGCTGTCGAGGAAGATCACACATCCTCACTGAGCGGGCTTGGCAGGGGCTCGCGCAGATCGGCCATATAGCTGTCCGTGTCCTGCCCGGTGCGCAGACGCCGATACTTATGCGCCAGCGCCTCGAGCCGCTCCAGCTCGGCCCGATACGCCGCCTCTTGCGCTGCGGCATCGCGTTTTGGCTTGCGGATCACGGCCTCGTCGCCTCCGCGCCAGTCGATCTCGACCGGCTCGTTGGGCTTCAGTCCGAGCGCATCGCGCACGTCTTTGGGAATGGTGACCTGACCTTTTACGGTCAAATTCGTCAGCTTGTTCATACAGCAAGTATTACCACTAGTTGGTATTACCGTCTACCACCACGCATCCGGCCGCGCCGTGAACCCCGCGCGCTGCTCGATCGCCAGCCCCGCGTTCAGCACGCCCTGCTCGTCGAGTGCGCGGCCGATGATCTGCAATCCCAGGGGCAGACCCGTCTTGTCGAGGCCGCCGGGCACGCTCATCGCCGGCAATCCGGCCAGCGAGGACGGCACCGTGAAAACGTCGTTCAGATACATGGCGATAGGGTCTGACGATTTCTCCCCCAGCGCGAACGCGGCCGATGGCGCGGTCGGGGTGAGGAGGACGTCGCACTCGGCGAAGGCGCGGTCGAAGTCGCGGGCGATCAGCGCGCGGACCTTTTGCGCCTGCGTATAATAAGCGTCGTAAAAGCCGGCGGACAGCACATAGGTGCCGATCATGATCCGCCGCTTCACCTCTTCGCCGAACCCATCGGCACGGGTGGCGGCGTACATGTCCTGCAATCCCGCCCCGTCCGGCAGATCGCGCAGGCCGTAGCGCACGCCGTCGTAGCGCGCGAGGTTGGACGAGGCTTCGGCGGGGGCGATGATGTAATAGGCCGGGAGCGCGTATCTGGTGTGCGGCAGCGAGACTTCGACGATCTCGGCGCCGGCATCGCGCAGCCAACCGATGCCCTGCTGCCACAAGGATTCGATTTCCGCGGGCATGCCGTCGACGCGATATTCCTTGGGAATACCGACGCGCTTTCCCTTCAGATCGCTCGACAACCCCGCTTCCCATGCGGGCACGTCCAGCTTCAGCGACGTCGCGTCGCGGGTGTCGAAGCCGGCCATCGCCTGCAACAGCACCGCGCAGTCGCGCACGTCGCGCGCCATCGGGCCCGCCTGGTCGAGAGACGAGGCAAAGGCGATCGTGCCCCAGCGCGAGCATCGGCCATAGGTCGGCTTGATGCCCGAAGTGCCGGTGAAGGCGGCGGGCTGGCGGATCGATCCGCCGGTGTCGGTGCCGGTCGCGCCCGGACACAGGCGTGCGGAGACCGCGGCCGAAGACCCGCCCGACGAGCCCCCCGGCGCCAGCGCGGCATTGTCGCCGCCGCTGCGCTTCCACGGTGAGATGACGTTGCCGAAGGCGCTGGTTTCGTTGGACGATCCCATCGCGAACTGATCCATGTTCAGCTTGCCGAGCATGCCCGCGCCCGCATTCCACAGATTCTGCGACACCGCGGATTCGTAGGGTGGCACGAAGCCTTCGAGGATGTGGCTCGCCGCAGTGGTCGCCACCCCCTTCGTGCAGAACAGGTCCTTCATGCCGATCGGGACGCCGGCGAGCGGCTTGGGCGCTTCCCCGGCAGCACGCGCCGCATCGGCGGCGTCGGCGGCGGCCAGGGCGTGACCGGGGGTTTCGACCAGAAAGGCGTTGAGCGTCTTGGCATTCGCGACGTTGGCGACGAAGGCTTCGGCGATTTCGCGGGCGGAGAAATCGCCCGCGCGCACGCCGTCGCGGATGGCGACGACGCCGAGATCGGTCAGTTCGCTCATTCGATCACTTTCGGGACAGTGAAGAAACCATGTTCGGCTTGCGGCGCATTGGCCATCAGCAAGTCCCTGATATCGCCGTCATTCACGACGTCGTCGCGCAGCCGCAGGGTGTTCGGGATGACCGCCGTCATCGGCTCCACGCCGCTGGTATCCACCTCGCCCAGCATCTCGATCCAGCCGAGGATCTGGCCGAGTTCGGGGGCGAGGCGCTGGGCGTCCTCATCGGTGATCGCGATGCGGGCTAGGCTCGCGATCCGTTTGACGGTTGCGGGTTCGACTGACATGGCGCGCGGCTAGCACCCCGCGCCGCGGGCGCGCAACCGCTTTGGCCCTTCGCACGGCCGCCGCTGAGGAGTCGACGCCGTGGCGCGCAAGTTCCTGTACGTCTTCGCCGCGCTGATCGCGCTCGTGATCGCGGGCGCATTGGCATACCGCCTGTTCGCCACCCAGATCATGCGCGCCGCGCTGGTTCCGGGCGAAGCTTTCCTGTCACAAAAGGCTGTTACGCCAGAGGCTTACCGGCCGGCGCGGATGTGGATCGCGCGGCCGGACATTGCCGGCAATTCGGCGCTCTGGACGCCGCCGGGCTATGCGGCGGGCAAGAATCCGGGGCCTGCGGTGTTCTTCGTCCACCCGACATCCTACCTGCAACGCGCGCATTGGAACGCGCCGCTGGACGATGCCGAAGCCAATGCACGCGCCGCGTTGTTCCTGCGTGGGCAGGCCAGCGCGTTCAACCAGGTCGGGCAGATTTGGGCACCCAGATACCGGCAGGCGGCGTTCGGCGCTTTTCTTTCGGACAAAAAAGACGCGCAACGTGCGCTGGATCTCGCGTTTGGCGATGTTTCTGCGGCTTTCGACGCGTTCTTGCAGCAAATCGCGCCAAACAGAGCGTTTTTTCTCGCGGGTCACAGCCAGGGATCGCTGCACCTGATCCGGCTGTTGCGCGAACGCATCGCGACCGATCCGGCGCTGCGCAAACGGATCGTCGCCGCCTATGTCGTCGGCTGGCCGATCTCGCGTCAGACCGATCTGCCGCGGCTGGGACTGGGCGAATGCCGGACGGCGACGCAGACCGGGTGCATCCTGTCGTGGCAGAGCTTCGCCGCGCCGGCCGATCCGTCGCTGATCGTCGATACCTATGATGCGTCGCGCGGGTTCGACGGGCGGCCGCGCAAGGGAACGCCGATGGTGTGCACCAACCCGCTGACCGGCACGCCCGATGCCGCGGCGCCGGCGACGGCGAACGCCGGCACGCTGTTCCCGTCCGCCGATATGTCCAGCGCCACGATCGCCGCGGCCAAGGTCGGCGCGGCGTGCGAGGGGCGTGGCTTGCTGATGCTGAGCCAGCCGATCGATTTGGGCGGATACCTGCTGCCGGGCAACAATTACCACGTCTATGACTATAGCCTGTTCTGGGCGAACGTCCGCGCCGATGCCGCAAGGCGCATGGCGGCGTTCGGCAAATGATTACAGGAGTCGCGGCGGAATTTCGTGCCGCGCTGCCCGGTGGCGGGCGGCTGATCGGGCTCGACCTGGGCACCAAGACGATCGGCACCGCGCTGTGCGATGCCGGATGGACCTTCGCCAGCCCCGCCACTTTGGTGCGTCGCAGCAAGTTTCAGCAGGACAAGGCCGCGCTGGTCGCGCTGATCGCGGCGCAGGCGGTGCGCGGGATCGTCATCGGCCTGCCGATCAACCTGGACGGCAGCGAAGGCCCGCGCAGCCAATCCACCCGCGCCTTCGCCCAGAATTGCCGCGACCTGGCGCTGCCCATATTGCTGTGGGACGAACGCTGGTCGACGGTGGCCGTCGAGCGGGTGATGATCGAACAGGACATGAGCCGCGCCAAGCGCGCCGAGCGGATCGACAACCTGGCTGCGGCGCATATCCTGCAAGCCGCGATCGACGCGCTGACGATGGGATAGGTGCCGCGGGTTCCGCTACGGCACCGGGACCGGGTTACTTGGTGACGATTGCCGCCAATTGTTGCGGCTGCGCCTGCGACACCACCGGCTCGTGGCCGAGCGCGCGGGCGTGCGCGACCATCGCAGGGTGCATGGCAGGCATGCCCGCCGACCGGCGGACGTCGAGCGGCTGATCGTTCGTCGTCGCGGCACCGGCGGCCAGCGACGCCAGCACCTGCGCCGGATGCGCACCCATCACAGGCGCGTCCTGAGCAACGGCCGGCGAAGCCAGCGCGACGAGCAGCAATGCGGGCATGGCAAAACGGGTCATCGCGGGGCACTCCATCCGTCCGCCCCATCGGCCGACGCGTTAACGTGGCTTTAACATTTTCTCGCAACTGCGAAAGAGAAATGTTGCGCTGCAACATGGTTGCTGATCCTGCTTTGGCACGCGACGTTTGTTTCGGGGTGCGCATACGTTGCCGCGTACGTCACCCCATACGCCGCCCCATACGCCGTCCACGCGTCACCCAGCGCAGGCTGGGGTCTTTGTGGGAAGATGGCTCGCTGGAGCCACGGGAGACCCCAGCCTGCGCTGGGGTGACGGTGAGTGTCGGGGTCGTCCAGAGGAGGCGAGGTGAGCATGTTCTACCGGATCGATCAAAGGCGGAGGCCGAGAAAGGCCGTGCCGGGGATCGGATTGTACGATACCGGTTCCGCCGGAACGAAGCCGAAGGTTTGGTACAGCCTGCGCGCGGATGCGAACTCCTCCAGCACGTCCAGCCTCATTTCCGTATAGCCGGCAGTGCGGGCTTCGCCGATCAACCGGCTCACCAGGTTTCGGCCGAGTTGCCCGCCGCGCGCCCGTGGACGGACATACAATCGCTTCATCTCGCACACTTCGACACCGACGCCGCGATACGCGATGCAGCCGTCGATCTCCCCGTCATGGTCGGCCAGCAGCACGCATCCTGCCGGTGCCGCATATTTGCCGGGCAGGGCCGCAAACTCGGCGTCATTGCCTTGGTAGTCGAGGCTGACGCTGGGGCTGGCGACATATTCCCGCCAGATGTCCAGCACTGCCGACGTGTCGCCGGGAAACTCGGCGTGCCTGATAATCGCCATGCGGACGCCTCCATCATCTACCCTCTTTCGTCCCGGCCTGTTTGATGTATATCCCGATATATATCAAGCAATGAGGTCGGTATGAGCGATGTGCTTCGTGACATGGGAGCCGGTTTTCTCGGCAGCCGGCTCAAGCGGCTGGGGGAGCGGATGCAGGCTGGCGCGGCGCGGGTGATCTCCGACGCCGGCTTGACGGTCCAACCGGCGCATATGCCGTTGCTCGTGGCGCTCGATGGGCGGGCGATGACGATCGGCCAGCTCGTGCAGGCGGTCGGCATCAGTCAGCCGGGGGTAACGCGGGGCGTCGGGCAGCTTGTCGCTATGGGGCTGGCGCGGGCCGAAACCGGCAGCGATCAGCGGCACCGGACGATATCGCTCACCGACGAGGGTGCCGCGGCGATCGTCCGCGCCAAGCTGTTCGTCTGGCCGCAGGTCACGGAGGCCGTCGATAGACTGCTGGCCGGACGCTCCGGCGAGCTTCTCGCAATCATCGCCGACGTGGAAGATGCGCTTGCGGCAACCCCGCTCGATCAACTGGCAGCACAAGCCCGGCCAGAAGTGTTGTCCATCCGCGAGTATTCCGACGATTTGGCCCGCGCGTTTCACGACATCAACGCCGAATGGATCTCCGACATGTTCCGCATGGAGGAAACGGACCGGACGACACTGGAGAACCCGCGTGCCAGCATCATCGACCCTGGCGGCGCCGTCCTTTTCGTCGAGGCGAGGGGCATGGGCATAATAGGGACGTGCGCGCTACAGAAAACCAGCGCGACCGGCTTCGAGCTGACCAAGATGGGGGTGCGCAAGGCCGCTCGGGGGCTCAAGGCCGGCGAGTTCCTGCTGAATGCGGTCATCGACAAGGCGGCGACGGTGGGCGCCGATCCGCTTTATCTGCTGACGAACAGCCGCTGTGCGGCGGCGATCCACTTGTACGAGAAGCTGGGCTTCCAGCACGATGCCGGCATCATGGCCGATTATGGCGGGCGCTATGCCAGGTGCGACGTCGCCATGCGCCATGTCGGGATCGCGGAGGATTGCAGTGCCTGACGACACGCACCGTCGATGCGGCGCAGAGGCGGATCAGTTGTCCTCGGGCGGATCGTTCGATCGGGGCCTGCTGGCGGCAAGAGCAGCCACCCTGCCAGGCCGGCTAGGACGCCGAGCGCACCTCCAAGGATATAGGCATTGATCGCGCCGTTGGGGGCGAACAGACCGCCGGTCATATATCCCAGAATGCCGGCACTGCTCGTCCCCGCGCTGTAGAGTGCGGCGACCTTGCCATGTGCTTTGGCGGGTGCCTCGCGTTGCAGCAGCGTTCGGACGGCGACGTTATGGGCGCTGTTGGCGGCTCCGCCGATCACGAAGGCAATTCCCACGAACACCAGGCTGCCGATCATCGTCGCGGTGCCGATGCCGATCGCCAGCATGGTGCCGCCCATCACGGTCGCCGAAACGAACGCGATCGGTGCCGGCCGCCGCAGGGCCATCGTTCCCGACACGGCCGCTCCTGCCATCATCCCGCCCGCCCAGCATGCGGTGAGCACCCCGAACGCGGTCGGACCCGCCGCCAGGGAAACGGTGACGAGGAAGACGAAGGCGACATCCGCGATGGCGGTCGCGTAGACTGCCAGGGTCAGCGCACCGATCATAATCATGATGCGACGATCGCGTAGCACCGGCAGATAGTCCGACAGGAGCGTCCCGCCCTGATCGTCCTGCGCCTCTACCGGCCGGCGCAGACCACTTGCCAGCACGACCGCCGCCAGCAACACGAAGGTGGCCGCATCGATCAGCAGCGCTTTCCCGGTCCCGCCCCAGGCCACCAGCGCGCCGCCCGCTACCGGCCCGGCGAGCATCCCCGCGCTCCGCACGAACTCAAGCACCGCATTGGCCCGCGGCAACGTCATCCCCAACCCTGCCGCCACGACGGGTATCAGCGCGAAGCTGGCGGTGCCCCCGATCGCGAACGAGATGCTGAGGATGCTGGCGCCGACCAGGGTGGAGGCGAGATCGGGATGCCATGCCATCCACGCTATGACGACGGCATCCGCCAACGCCGCCGCCGCCAGCAGCTTGCCCGCGTCACGGGCGTCGACCATGCGGCCGACGAACGGCGTGGCGAGCAGGCCCGGCAGCAGTTCGGCCACGAGCAGCATCGGCACGGCAAATGGCGCGCGATCACCGGCCGTCCGAAACATCAGGGTTATCAGCGAGATTTCATCGCCGATGGTCGAGAGCGTCAGCGTGGCCAGAAGCAGCCAGCCCCACCCCTTTCTGATCCCCACGTCCACCAGCGCGCCCCACCCCTTGCGTCGATATCCTTAGGCCAAAGTTGAACCGGCTGGCGAACGCGAACGGCGTTCCGGAAATTTGATCGAGATTGCGAATTTAGCAGGGCTCTTGAACACCGGCTTCGAGAAGCTGAGAACGCGCTATGCTACTCGGCGCGCGGTCCGCGCAGATCGGTCGCCACAATCCATTTTGCAAACAGCGTTAGACCACACGATCTGGCTAAGGCAACAGATGCGTGATTGTCCAATTGGCAACGGTACTGCGGTTCATACCCTTCCTGCCGCGAAAAGCGGTTGATCGATTCAACGACTGCACGTGCGAACCCCTTTCCCCGGGCGTCGGCGAGCGTCAGCACCCCCAGATCCGCGACGGGGCTGTCGTCCCACAGGGTCATACTAGCGGCGCTGACAAGCCGGTCGCCATCGAAGTATCCGAACGCCGCCCAATGATCCAACTCGACCCAGGCATCCTCACGGTCCTGCTCGGAAGCGGCGTTGTAGAATACGTCAAAAGCGGTGCGATCGGCATCGGTCAATTGGCGGGGTGTATCGGCAGCGTTTGACGCAGGCTGGACGTTGGTCGAGAGGTAGAACAAATAATCCGGATCGTGCAGTGTTATGCCGGCATGCGCTAACCGATCTTTCAGATCATCCGCCGACAAAACGTCCGAATTGGCGATGCCGACTTGTTTGGCTATATCGGGCGTAACAACCGCTTGCACTGGTCCGTTGACCATTTCGAGCATCATTGCAGGACGCCTGGGATTCAACCTGTCGCTAACGGCATATGACAGATTGCCGTGAACGGTGGAGTGGTCGGCTGCAAAAGTGCGGTGCCAATAGCCAAGCACGGGTTTTGGAAAATTTGCCATCCAGCGGCTTTAGCACGATTGCTGAGCCCGATCTTCCAACGGGAATACGATTAGGCTGTGACCGTCGTTCGTCCCTTCGCCAACGAGCCAATGCTGCGCATCATCGCATAGCTGGACGCGTGGCGGCTCGGGCGTTAGGGGCCGTGCCTTGATGCAGCCTTCGGACCACCGCCCCGCCGCCCAGATCGCTGGCGGCGCCGTTTTCCCGCACCGGCATCTGACCGGCATCGACGGGCTTCAACCGCACGAGATCGCGTTCCTGCTGGACGAGGCGGAGACGTGGGTGGAGGCGAACCGGATGCATGCGGTGCCGGACAAGCGGCTGGCGGGCCTGACGCAGATCAATGCCTTTTTCGAAAACTCGACGCGCACGCTGCTGAGCTTCGAGATCGCGGGCAAGCGGCTGGGTGCCGATGTCGTCAACATGCATGCCGCGCAATCCAGCGTGAAGAAGGGCGAGACCCTGATCGACACCGCGCAGACGCTGAACGCGATGCGCGCCGACGTGCTGGTGATCCGCCATATGGCCAGCGGCGCGGTGCGGCTGATCGCGGACAAGGTGGATTGCGCCGTGCTGAACGCCGGCGACGGCTGGCACGAACATCCCACGCAAGCGCTGCTGGATGCGCTGACCATCCGGCGGCGGCTGGGCGGGATCGCCAACAAGCGCGTGGTGATCTGCGGCGACGTGCTGCACAGCCGGGTCGCGCGGTCGAACATCCTGGCGCTGACCGCGCTGGCGGCCGAGGTGCGGGTGTGCGCGCCGTCGACGCTGATGCCGGCCGGGATCGCGCGGATGGGGGTGACGCCGTTCACCGATTTCGACACCGCGCTGGCTGGCGCCGACGTGGTGATGATGCTGCGCGTGCAGACCGAGCGGATGAGCGGCGGCGAAGTGCCGTCGACCCGCGAATACCGGCTGCGCTACGGCCTGACCGCCGAGCGGCTGGCGACGATGCCCGACGTGCTGGTGATGCATCCCGGGCCGATGAACCGCGGCGTGGAGATCGATTCGAGCGTCGCCGACGGCCTGCAATCGGCGATCACCGAACAGGTGGAGATGGGCGTCGCGGTGCGCATGGCGTGCATGGACGTGCTGACCCGGCGTGCCCGCGGTGTGGCGGGGTGGGCATGATGCTGGCCATCACCGACGTGCAGCTGGTCTGCCCGGCAGGCGGCGCGACGGCGGGCGGCATCCTGATCGAAGACGGGGTGATCCGCGCCACCGGGGCGTTCGACGTCCCGTCGCACGCGACGACGATCGACGGCGGCGGCAAGATGCTGGCGCCCGGCATCGTCGATCTGGGCGTGTTCCGGGTGGACCGGGCGGCGTGCCGGGCGGGCGGGATCGTGCGCGTCGGGCTGATGCCGGATCAGTCGCCGGTGCTGGACGATCCGGGCATCGTGCAGCGGGCCGCGCTGGTCGGCAAGCCGGACCTGTGGATCCATCCGATCGCCGCGGCGACGCGCGGGCTGGCAGGCGATGCGCTGGGCGAGATGGCGGTGTGCGCATCGGCGGGGGCGAAGGCGGTGGGCACCGGGCGCGGCTGGATCGCCGATGCCGGGATGATGCACCGGGTGCTGGCCTATGCCCG
This sequence comes from Sphingomonas sp., assembly GCA_035714425.1. Classification (GTDB taxonomy): domain Bacteria; phylum Pseudomonadota; class Alphaproteobacteria; order Sphingomonadales; family Sphingomonadaceae; genus Sphingomonas. The sequence continues at coordinate 1,341 of DASTLZ010000129.1, read as the reverse complement.
CGACCTGGGCCTGACCGTGATCGCGCATGCCGAGGACGGCGGGCTGACTGCGGGCGCGGTCGCCACCGCGGGCGAGACGGCGACGCGGCTGGGCCTGCCCGCTGCACCGGCGGTGGCGGAAGCGATGGCGGTGGCGCGCGACCTGATGCTGGCGGAGGATAGCGGCGCGCGGCTGCACCTGCGCCAGGTGACGACGGCGGCGGCGTTCGAACTGGTGCGCGCGGCGAAGCGGCGGGGCGTGGGCGTCACGTGCGGCATCACGCCCGCGCATCTGCATCTGTCGGATATCGCGATGAGCGATTTTCGCACCTTCGCGCATCTGTCTCCGCCGCTGCGCTGCGAGGACGATCGGCGCGCGGCGTTGGCGGCGATCGCGGACGGGACGATCGACGTCATCGCATCGGGCCACGATCCGCATGCGGCCGAAGCCAAGCGGCTGCCCTTCGTCGATTCGCTGGCGGGCATGTCGGGGGCGGAGACGCTGTTGCCGCTGGCGCTGATGCTGGTGCGCGACGGGCTGATTACGATCGACCGGCTGTTCGCGCTGCTCGCGGCCAATCCGGCGCGCGTGCTGGGCCTGACGACGGGGACGCTGGCGCCGGGAATGCCGGCCGACCTGATGCTGTTCGATGCGGACGCGCCGTGGCGGATCGACGCCAATGCCCTGCGCGCGTCGGCGGGCAACACGCCGTTCGACGGATTGCCGGTGCAGGGCCGCGTCCTGCGCCTGTGGAAGGGCGGGCGCGAGGTCTAGGGTGGTTGCCCCGTCCCCCCCTCCCCCTCAGCGTGCGGCGAGTTGGACGGGTTTGCGGGGGGCCCAGGACGCGATGGCGTCGCCGGCCTGCGGGCGGATGAAGCAACTGCCCCCCGTTCCGCGATACCGGCGGCACAGGTTCGCGGCGTCGGTGCGGGTGAAGCCGCCGAACGCGAGGCGGTAGAAACCGCCGCCCTTGCCTTCGAAGCGCGCGCCGGTCGGTGCGTGATTGGCCAGCGCGGGCATGCGCCGCGTGGCGTGGCGCCAGCCGTCGCGGGCGACGCCGGGGTTGCGGAACGCGCCGACCTGAACGAACCAGGTGCCGGTGGCGCGCGGCGTGAAGGCCAATGTTCGGGTGGAGGCCCTGGCGGCCGGTGCCGCCGCCTTTGCCGGCAGCGCCACTTTGATCGGGCCGCGATCGGGCAAGATGATGGGCGCGGGCACGTCCTGCACCACCATCGTCGCGGCGGCCGGCGCAGGGGGAGCGGCGGCGGGCGGGGCGCTGACGGATTGGGGCGCGACCGATGCCGGCGGCACGGTGGCGACCTGCGCCTCTGCCACGCCGACCGACACGGGCGCCGACAGCG
>DASTLZ010000128.1:0-23530 GCA_035714425.1 Sphingomonas sp. | reverse complement strand
TCGCTGGGCAGCTTCACCTTGATGATGTGCGCGCCGAGCAGTGCGGCCATGTGCGCGGCATAGGCGCCGACGTCGAGCGCCAGTTCGCCTGCCTTCGACAGCTCGCCGCCGCGCGGATAGCTCCAGATGACGGTGGCGAGGCCCAGCGCCTTGGCTTCGGCCGAAAGCTCCGCGATCTGCTGCATCGAATCGAAGATCGCGTCCGATCCGGGATAGATGGTGAAGCCGATCGCCGCGCAGCCCAGCCGCACCGCATCCTCCACGCTACCGGTCAGGGCCTGCTGAATCGACGTCGCCCAGCTGTTCGAGCTGTTGACCTTCAGGATCGTGGGAATCCGGCCGGCGAAGGTATCGGCCCCCGCTTCCAGCATGCCGAGCGGAGCTGCATAGGCGCTGAGGCCTGCGTCGATCGCGATCTGGTAATGATAATGCGGATCGTAGGCCGGCGGATTGATCGCGAAGCTTCGTGCGGGGCCATGTTCGAAACCCTGGTCGACGGGCAGGATGACGACCTTGCCGGTGCCGCCCAGCTTGCCGTGCATCAGGATGCGCGCCAGATTGGCCTTCACCGCCGGGCTGGTGGCTTCATATTTGTCGAGGATGGCTGTCACGGCAGGCGTCATGCGAAATCTCCTGAGCTTATATCAAAGTTGGAGCCAGCGCCGCAGCGCGTCGTCCACTTGGGTCATGGCATTGAGCGGTACGGCACCGAGGACGCGCAAAATGCGGGTTCGGCGGAACGACTGGATCTTGTCGATCTGGACCTCGCTGTCGCGATCGAGGCCGGTGTCGCCGTCGAGCGACAGGGGTACGCGGAACAGATGATTGCCGTCGACGAAGCTCGTGATCGGGCAGAGCGAGAACGAGGCATGGGCGCCGTTGAAGACGTCCGACTGCACGACGACGAACGGGCGCGGCCCGTTCGCGTGTTCGACCGGGCCGACCGCCAGCACCACATCGCCGCGCGTTATGTCCAAGGCCCATCCTCGGCGTCGATCGCTTCCGCGAAGGTCCAATCGTCGGGCCGATCGTGCGCCGCGGCGCGCAGCGACTGCCGCCTGGCTTCCGCGAGGAACGCCTCGTCATGACGCTCCACATAGCGACGAACCGCTTCGCGCGCGATATCGCTCTTGCTGCGGCCTTGCGTCCGCGCGACGGCGGCAAGCCGTGCTTCCAATTCGGTATCGAGCCTGACGCCCAGCATGGCACCCCCGTTTAACGTGTTCAACGTAGGCCAGGGCGCCCGTGCCTTCAAGCAGTTCCGGGTGTTTCAATCCCGGGCATCGACCCGCCCGCGCAACTGCGCCAAACGTCGAGCCGACGCCGACCAGGGTTCAGCCGCGAGCGAGCGCCGCCACGCCGGGCAGGTCGCGCCCTTCCATCCATTCCAGGAACGCGCCGCCTGCCGTCGATACGAACGTAAAGGCATCGGCGACGCCTGCCTGATTCAGTGCCGCGACGGTATCGCCGCCGCCCGCGACCGAGACCAGGCTGCCGTCACCGGTCAGCGCGGCAGCGGTGCGGGCCAGCGCGACGGTCGCCATGTCGAACGGCGGCGTCTCGAACGCGCCCATCGGCCCGTTCCAGACGAGCGTGCGGCAATTCTTCAGGACATCGCCCAATGCCTCGACCGCGGCGGGGCCGACGTCGAGGATCAATTCGTCGGCGGCGACTTCGTGGACATTGACGGTGCGCGTGGCTGCGTTCGCCTTGAACTCGCGGGCGACCACGACATCGTAAGGCAGATGCACGGTGCAGCCGGAGCGGTCCGCGGCGGCCAGAATTTCGTCAGCGGTGGCAGCCAGATCATGCTCGCACAGGCTCTTGCCGACATCCACGCCGCGCGCCGCCAGGAACGTATTCGCCATGCCGCCGCCGATGATGAGGTGGTCGACCCGGCCGACCAGATGCTTCAATACGTCGAGTTTCGTCGACACCTTGGCGCCGCCGACGACCGCGGCGACCGGATGCTCGGGCGCGCCAAGCGCCTTTTCCAGCGCGTCCAGCTCCGCTTCCATCGCGCGGCCCGCGAACGCAGGAAGCGCGCGGGCCAGACCTTCGGTCGAGGCGTGCGCGCGGTGGGCGGCGGAGAAGGCGTCGTTGACGTACAGATCGCCCAGCGCCGCCATCAGCGCGACGGTGTCGGCCGCGTTGCGTTCCTCACCGGCATGGAACCGGGTGTTTTCCAGCAGTGCGACATCGCCCCGCTGCATCGTCGCCACCGCATCTGCCGCACCATCCCAATCCACGAAGCGGACGGGTCGGCCGAGCACGGCTGCATAGGGCCGCGTGAGCATCGCGAGCGACATATCGGGATTACGCTGCCCCTTGGGCCGGCCGAAATGCGCGAGGATCAGCACGATCGCGCCGCGATCGGCCAGTTCGCCGACCGTCGCCACCGTGGCACGCAGGCGGGTATCATCGGAAACCTGGCCATCCGCCATCGGGACGTTCAGATCCTCGCGGACCAGCACGCGCTTGCCGGCGATATCGCCCATGTCGTCGAGCGTCTTGAAAGCCTTGGTCATCGTTCTTCGATCCTGATGGTATCGCCGATGCGGATGTCACCGTCCGCCTTCACCCGCGCACACGCGCCGCCCCGCCAATCCGGCACCAGCGCCGCGAAGAGGCCGGGTGAAAGCGCCTCCATCCGTTCGCACGGGTCGGTCTCACCGGTGATTTCCAGGACCAGCGTCTCGCCGATCCTGACCAGCGTTCCGGGCATCTGCGGCAGATCGAAGCCGTCGACGAGCAGATTGGCGCGCCGTTCGGACCAGGCGATCGCCTGACCGATCTCGGCCATCGCAGCATCCCAATCCGCCCGTTCGATCAGCGTCACCTGCCGCCGCCCGCGCCCGCCCGGCCGCACGACGCCGCGGCAATCGCCCTCGACACCGGATGCGATGCTGACCGTAACTGCGTCCAGCGTCTCCATCGCCGCGGACGGGCGCCGGTGACGGGCGATGCCGGCCAGCGTGCCGGGCACGCTTGCGGGAGCGGGATCGCTCAACGTGCGATCAGAGGAACTTGGCCATCGCGGTGGCGGTGTCCACCATGCGATTGGAAAAGCCCCATTCGTTGTCGTACCAGCTGACGACGCGCACCAGCTTGCCGTCGATCACCGCAGTTTCCAGGCTGTCGACGGTCGACGACGCCGGCGTGTGGACGATATCGATCGAAACCAGCGGCTCGTCCGAATAACAGAGCACACCCTTCAGCGGGCCGTCCTCCGATGCCGCCTTCAGCAGCGCGTTCACTTCGTCCCGGGTCGTATCGCGCTTGGGCGTGAAGGTCAGGTCGACCAGACTGCCGTCGGGTACGGGCACGCGGATCGCCGACCCGTCCAGCTTGCCCTTCAGTTCGGGCAACACTTCGCCGACCGCGCGCGCTGCGCCCGTGGTCGTCGGGATCATCGACATGGCCGCGGAGCGCGCGCGGCGCAGGTCCGGGTGGATTTGATCGAGGATCTTCTGATCGTTGGTATAGGCATGAACGGTCGTCATCAGCCCGCGCTCGATGCCGATCGCGTCGTTCAGCACCTTGGCGACCGGCGCCAGACAGTTGGTGGTGCACGACGCGTTGGACACGATCGTGTGCTCCGCCGTCAGCTTGTCGTGATTGACGCCGTAGACGACGGTCAGGTCGACGTTCTTGCCGGGGGCGGAGATCAGCACCTTCTTGGCGCCCGCATCGATATGCTTCTGGCAGCTGACGTCGTCGGTGAAGAAGCCGGTGCATTCCAGCACCAGATCGACGCCCAGTTCCTTGTGCGGCAGATTGGCGGGATCGCGTTCCGCCGTCACGCGGATGCGCTTGCCGTCGACGACCAGGTCGTTGCCTTCCGCAGCGACGGTGCCCGGCCAGCGGCCGTGGACGCTGTCGCGCGAGAACAGCCAGGCATTGGATTTCGCATCGGCCAGATCGTTGATCGCGACCAGTTCCAGCTCGCCACCCCGTTCGAGCATGGCGCGCGCGACCAGGCGGCCGATCCGCCCGAAGCCATTGATCGCTACCTTGACCGTCATGCCCTGCTCCCTTGTCAATCCGTCCGTCGCGCGAGCCTTTGGGAGGCGCGGGCCGGTTCTGTCAACCGCTCAAGACCGCTCGGATCGTCCCAAAACCCTTGCCGCTGGACGATCCGATGCTATCGGATCGCGCGATGGCAGACACCCAGACACCCGCCGTCGAAAGGCCGGCGATCGACCGGATCGAGACGGCGATCGCGCGGATCGAGACGCAGATCGCCGCACGCGCCGAAGCCGCCGAAGCCCTGACGCAGCGCCACGCAGCGTTGAAGTCGCGGATGGCCGAAGCCGTCGCCGCGCTCGACGACGTGATCGCACGCGAGAGCCAGGGCTGATGGCCGAAGTCACCTTGTCGATCGGCGGCCGCCCGCACACCGTCGCCTGCCGCGATGGCGAGGAAGCACGCGTGCGCTCGCTGGGCCAGATGCTGGATTCGCGGTGGGGCCCCGCTGCCCGTGTCGCCGGGACGAATACCGAACGCGCGATGCTGTTCGTCGCGCTGATGCTGGCCGACGATCTGGACGAAGCCGAGCGCCGCCCGCCCGAAGGCTCCACGGTCAGCGAAGCGGCGCTCGCGCGAATCGCCGACCGGCTGGAATCGCTGGCCGGTGCCCTTGAGCAAACGCCAACGGCGTCCTAAATGGGAAGCGGCGGGTACTGCCCGGTGCGAGCTATTTATATCCCTGAGGCTATTCATCATCCTAGGGGGCTGTCCCTGCCCGGGCCCCGGCCCGACGTACATGGTCCCCACCTGACGTACCGAGCGTCAGAGGATACAACAGCACACGGCCACGGCGGTCCCGCCACCCCGCCCGTTTCCCGATGATCGGCCCCCGGTGATCGACAAGCCCGCGCTTCGCACCCGGATGCGCGCCGCGCGCCGGCGGTTCGCGCCGGTTCCGCTGATCGTGCCGGATGCGCTGCGGGCATGGTTCTCGCGCGGCACGATCGTTTCAGCCTATGTGCCGGTCGACGGCGAAGCCGATCCCGCGCCGCTCGTGGCGGCCGCACTGGCGGCGGGATGCACCATCGCCCTGCCCCATGTCGTCGATCGCGCGACGCCCATGCGTTTTATTGCCGAGGATGGCGTTCTCCTCCCGGGACCGTTCGGGCTGCGACAGCCGGGCCCGCACGGCCGCGAGATGGCGCCCGACGTCGTGCTGACCCCATTGGTCGCCTTCGACCGTGCCGGCAACCGGCTGGGGCAAGGCGCCGGCTATTACGACCGCGCCTTCGTGCAATTTCCGGCTGCCCGGCGCGTCGGCGTGGCGTGGTCGGTGCAGGAAGTGGACGCCTTGCCTGCCGATCCCTGGGACGTGCCGCTGCACGCCATCATCACCGAAACCGAATGGATCGAACCATGACCCCTAGCTGGCGCAAACCTGCGGGCACGCTCCTCATCCTGGCGCTGATCGCGATCTGGTGCGTGCTGATCGCCAGCGCATCGAACGTCGTCGGCGGCTGGCATTGGGCGTTGCAGGCCCTGTTCTACCTGGCGACCGGGATCATCTGGATCACGCCGATGAAGCCGTTGCTGCGCTGGATGGAGACGGGGCATTTCCGCTGACCATCCCCGAAGGATGGCGCGAGTGACGGGGCTCGAACCCGCGACCTCCGGCGTGACAGGCCGGCGCTCTAACCAACTGAGCTACACCCGCTTAAAAGCGTGAGGCGGCGCACTAGGCGAGCGTCCGGGGGGCGTCAACCCGTTTTCCCTCATCCGCGTGGATCGCCGGCCCGCCGCCCCACCCGATCGCGCTGCCGGCCGACCAATGTGCCGTGTTCGAACAGGAAGCCCGCGATATCCGGCCGCCCCGCCGCACCCAGCACGGTTTGCAGGATGATGAGCAGCGGCACCGCCAGCAAGGCGCCGGTGGTGCCCCATACCCAGCTCCAGAAACTGAGCGAAACCAGGATCATGACCGGGTTTATCGTCAGGCGATGGCCGACGACGAACGGAGTTATCATATTGGCTTCGATCAAATGGCAGCCGATCATGATCGCCGGCGGCAGCATCGCCACCCAGATATCCGAAAACGTCATCAACCCACCCAGCGCCATCAGAAAGGCGGCGATGACAGGCCCGAAATACGGAATATAATTCAGCAGCGCGACGATGCCGCCCCACATCGCAGGGTACGGCATGCCCACCGCCCACAGCGCCACCCCGACGACGAGCCCCAGAGTCAGGTTGATGAGGGTGATCGTGCCCAGATAGGCGGACACGTCGTCGACCACGTCCTGGATCACCCGCGCCGTCGCCATCGCGCCGTCGAAACTGCCCCGCCCGGTGATCGTGCGCTTGCGCAGGCCCGTCCAGCCCGAGAGGAAGAAGAAGACGACCAGCACGCAGAAGAAGAATTGCACGATCACCGTCGGCGCGACCATCGCGGCATATTCCAGCACCGACCCCGGCGGCGCGACCGCGGCCGCCTGCGGCGAACGCGCCGGCGTCGACGCGACCTGGCGCAGCGTCTTGTTCACGTATTTTTCGAGGCTGGAATACAGATCGAGCAACGGCGCCAGATTGTTCTGGATACGATCGATGCGCGTGGGCAGCAGCCGAAAGAAATCGCTCGCCGGCACCACGATCGCCGCGATCGCGACATTGGCCGCGACCAGGAACACCAGCACGCACAGCAGCGAAGCGAGCGCGGAGGGCACACCGCGCCGCTCCAGCCATTCCAGCGCGGGCACCAGCGCGACGGCGATGACGATCGCGATGGTCAGCGGCAGGAAGAATTCCGCTCCTGCCTTCAAAGCGAACGGCGTCGCCAGCACCAGGCCGACGCCGGCGATCAACGTCAACGCGGCGAGCAGCCGATCGCGGCGCATCGCGACGCGCAGCGCATCTTCGGTGGGCAGCCCCGCCGGTTCGCCCAACAGCGAATCCGCTGCGCTGATATCGTCCGGTCGATCCGCCATGATCGCATCCTATCCGCTTTCCCGCCGGGTGTAATCCCGCTTAGGATGCACGCATGAGCGAACACATCCTGGTCATCGACGAGGGCACCACGTCCACCCGCGCGATGCTGTTCAGCCTGGACGGCACCTGCCTGGCATCTGAGTCAGCGGCGCTCCAACAATCCTATCCGGCACCGGGCCGGGTCGAGCATGATGCCGCCGAAATCTGGCGCAAGACGCTGCGGGTGACCGCCGCGATGGTGGCGCAGGCCGGCGGAGCGGAGCGGATCGCTGCGGTCGGCATCACCAACCAGCGCGAGACCATCGTGTTCTGGGACAAGACCAACGGCAAGCCGCTGGCGCCCGCGATCGTGTGGCAGGACAGGCGCACGGCAGCGGAATGCCGAGCGTGGCGCGAGGCGGGTGAGGAAGCGCGGGTGCAGGAAACGACCGGCCTGCTCCTCGACCCGTATTTCTCGGGCTCCAAGATCGGGTGGGCGATGCGCGAATGGCCCCAGGTCGCCGCCGCAGGCGATCGGCTGGCAGTCGGCACGGTGGAGAGCTGGCTGATCTGGAACCTGAGCGGCGGCGCACACCTGAGCGACGCCACCAACGCATCGCGCACCGCCCTGATGGACCTGACCACGGGCGGCTGGGACGCCGGACTGGCGGATCTGTTCGGCGCCCCCATGCAGGCGTTGCCCGAGATCGTAGATTGCGCCGGACGGTTCGGGACGACCAAGGCGTTCGGCGCCGCCATCCCGATCTGTGGCCTGGCGGGCGATCAGCAATCGGCCAGCATCGGCCAGGCGTGCCTGCGCGCCGGCGAAACCAAGGCCACGTTCGGCACGGGCGCGTTCGTGCTGACCCATGCGGGAGAGACCGCGCCGACGTCTGCCCACCGCTTGCTCGCCACCGTCGCGTGGCAGATCGCCGGCAAGCGGACCTATGCACTGGAAGGGTCGGTGTTCGTCGCCGGCAGCCTGATCCAATGGCTGCGCGATTCGCTCGGTCTGATCGGCGACGCGCGTGAGACCGATGCACTGGCACGCAGCGTGGCGGACAACGGCGGCGTGTATCTGGTGCCCGCACTCAGCGGCCTGGGCGCGCCGTGGTGGGAACCCGCCGCCCGCGCGACGATCTCCGGGCTCAGCTTCGCGGCCGGCAAGGCGCATGTCGTGCGCGCCGCGCTGGAAGCGATGGCGCATCAGGCAAGCGACCTGAAGCGGGCTTTTGCGGCCGATGGGCAGGATTGGGACTGCCTGCGCATTGATGGCGGCATGGTCGCCAACGACTGGATGGCGCAGGATCTGGCGGATATGCTGGGCCTGACCGTCGAACGCCCCAGTTTCGCCGAGACGACGGCGCTGGGTGCCGCGATGCTCGCCGGAGTCGGTGCCGGGCTATTCGCCGATCTGGACGAAGCCGCGACGATGCGCGGCGACGTCCAGCGGTTCGAGCCCCGCCTGGACGGGCACGCGCGGGAGGCGCGGCTCGCGGGGTGGGCGAAGGCGGTCGAGGCAGTCGTGGCCGGAGCGACCGGCAGCTGAACGTCAGGCGGCGACCGGATCTTCGAACAGTAGTTTCAAATCCTTCTTCAGGATCTTGCCGTTGGCATTGCGCGGCAATGTGCCTTCGACGAAGCGGATCGCCACGGGGGTGTTGAACGCCGCCATGCGCGCGCGAACCCATGCCTGCAATTCCGCCTCGGTCGCGGTCGTGCCGGGCGCGAGGTGGACAACGGCGGCGGGCTCTTCGCCCAGGGTGCGATGAGGGATGCCGATCAGCGCGCAATCCGTCACGGCAGGGTGCGCGTAGAGGACGTTTTCGACTTCGGTGGAATAGATGTTCTCACCACCGCGGATCACCATGTCCTTGGCCCGGTCGACGACGTACAGGAACCCCTCGTCGTCGACCCGCGCGAGATCGCCGGTGCGGACCCAGCCGTCGACGAAGGTCGCCGCGGTCGCCTCCGGCTTGTTCCAGTAGCCCTTGACGATCATCGGCCCGCGCGCCCACAATTCGCCGACTTCGCCGGTCGGCAGTTCGCGCGCGCCGGCTTCGTCCATGATCTTCAGGTCGGCGGCGGCGACGGGCGGCCCGGCGCTGGTCGGCCGGGCCAGATAATCCTCGCCGGCATGATGCGTAACCGTCGCGGTCGTTTCCGTCATGCCCCAGCCATTGCCGGGCAAGGCGCCGAATTCCTCATGGATGCGCCGCACCAGTTCGGGCGCGGAAGGGGCGCCGCCATAAGTGATCGATTCCAGGCTCGACAGGTCGTAGCGGGCGCGATCCGGGTGTTCGAGCAATTGCCACGCGATCGTCGGCACGCCACCGGTGACGTTCACGCGCTCGCGCTCGATCACTTCCATCGCGCGCACGGCGTCCCATCTGCGCATATAGATGCTGGTGGATCCGGTCGCGATCTGGATCATCATCCCCGCCGAACACGCGGTGACGTGAAACATCGGTATTACCATCAGCGAGATGCGCGGGACCGGATCGGGCGGCGTCTCCCCGCGGCGCAGATGGCTGCGCGCGGCGGAATAGCCGGCCGACATGATGTTCGACATCATGTTGCGATGCGTGCCCAACGCCCCCTTCGGCGCGCCGGTCGTGCCGCTGGTGTAGAAGATGGTGGCGTCGTCGTCGGGCGCGATGGCGACAGAGGGAAACGGGCGATCGGGCAGCGCCGACCAGTCGTGCGAGGTTCCGATGACGTCCTCCAGCCGCGATGCCGGCGCGTTCAAGATCGCGGAAGCGCGCGTGACCAGCACATGCTCCAGCGCGGGCAGGCGATCGTAATGAAGCGAAAGCCGCTGGTGGCGTTCTTCATCGGCGATCAGCACGCGCGCGCCCGAATCAGCCAGGCCGTATTCCAGCTCGCCGCCCGTCCACCACGCGTTCAGCGGCACCATGATCGCACCGATCGCGGTGGCCGCAAAGAAGCAGGCCGGCCATTCCGGCAGATTGCGCATCGCCAGCGCCACCTTGTCGCCCCTGCCGATGCCGAGCGCGAGCAGATGGGCCGCCAACGCCGAGGCGGCGCGGAACGTCGATTCGTAGCTGACCCGTTCGTCTTCGTAGATCGTCATCAGCCGGTCGCCGTGCGCGCGCGCGGCGCTGAACAGCCACGGCAGCGATGGCGGCGCGTTTTTCCACACCCGCGTCGGCACGCCGCGGATCACGATCGTCTCCATCGCGAACCGTGCGTCCGGCGCCGTCAACGCTGCCTGGGCATCGGCCATCGTCATCGCCGGCCATGCCGGATCGAGCGGAATGATCGGTTCGATGGACACGACGTCTTGTTCCTCAATCGAAGACCGGGTTTGGGTTCCGGCGTACACGCATGCAGGTTAGAGTTGATTTACACGGCGCTCAAGGCAATAGGAGCGCAAGGCTTCGAAACAGGGGTATGCTCGGGATGGGATCGGCGGGAGGTTTCGACACGGCCCGGCTGGCGGCGATCGACGCGTTCGTGCGGACGCGCTATCTCGACTCTGGCAAGCTGCCGAACGCGCAATTGCTGATCGCCCGCGACGGCGAGATCGCGCATTTCTCGCATCAGGGTACGGCGCGTGATGGCGGCGCGGACGTCGACGAAGGATCGTTATTCCGCATCGCGTCGATGACCAAGCCGATTACCTCGGTCGCTTTCATGATGCTGGTCGAACGCGGGCTGGTCGCGCTCGACACGCCGGTCCATCATGTCCTGCCCGAGTTTGCTGGGCTGGGCGTCTACAATGGCGGCGGCGGCGGCGTGCCGTTCGTCACGAAGCCGTGCGAACAATCGATGCGGATGATCGACCTGCTGCGCCATACCGCGGGCCTCACGTACAGCTTCCAGAATCGCAGCAACGTCGATGCCGCGTATCGAGAGGCCAAGATCGAGGCGTGGCACAACAACCTCGACCTCGACGGATTCGTCGCTGCGCTGGGCCGGCTGCCGCTGGAATTCTCACCGGGAACGTCGTGGAATTATTCGGTCGCCACCGACGTGCTGGGCGCGGTGGTTCAGCGGGTCGCGGATATGCCGCTGGAGCAGGTGTTCGCCGACTGGATCTTCGCGCCGCTTGACATGCACGATACATTCTTCACGGTGCCGACGGACAAGGCGGACCGGCTGGTCGATTGCTATACGATCAAGCCCGGCGAAGGCCGCGTGATGCTGGACACCGGCGCAAAGAGCGCCTGGCTGCGGCCGCCGACCCTGGTCTCCGGCGGCGGTGGTCTGGTGTCGACGGCGCTCGATTATCACCGCTTCACCGCGATGCTTTTGGGCGGCGGGACGCTGGACGGCGTGCGGATCGTCGGGCGCAAGACGATCGACCTGATGACGCGCAACCACCTGCCGGGCAAAGCCGATCTCGCCTCGCTGTCCACGTCGCTGTTCAGCGAAGCAGCGAATGCCGGAACCGGGTTCGGGCTGGGGTTCGCGATCAACGACGATGTCGCCCGATCGATGATTCCGGGCAGCGACGGCGAATATTATTGGGGAGGAATGTTTTCCACCGCCTTCTTCGTCGATCCCGTCGAACGGATCACGATGACGTTCATGACGCAGCTTTCCCCCAGCAACCTCTATCCGATCCGCCGCGAGTTGAAGACGCTGATCTACGCCGCGCTGAATTGATTTCCAGGAGCCGATACGATGACCTCCCCGATCCGCACCGAACGCCATGATACGATTCGCGCAGAGCGCCACGGGGACGTGCTCGTCATCATTTCCGACAATCCGCCGGTCAATGCGCTGGGGGCGGCGGTGCGCCAGGGTCTGGACGCCGCGATCCGCGAAGGTGCGGGCGATCCGGCGATTGCCGCGATGGTGATCCGTTGCGACGGGCGCACGTTCTTTGCCGGCGCCGACATCACCGAATTCGGCAAGCCGATGCAGGAGCCCGGCCTGCCCGCGGTGGTCGACGCCATCGAGGCATGCGACAAGCCCGTGGTCGCGGCGATCCACGGCACCGCGCTGGGCGGCGGGTGCGAAGTTGCGCTGGGCTGTCATTACCGGATCGCAGTACCTTCGGCGAAGCTGGGCACGCCCGAAGTGAAGCTCGGCCTGCTGCCCGGCGCGGGCGGAACGCAGCGGATGCCGCGGATCGCGGGGGTGAAGCTGGCGCTGGAGATGACCGCGAAGGGCGATCCGATCGCGGCGAAGGTCGCGCACGCCGCGGGACTGATCGACCGGCTGGCTGGCGAGGACACGCTGGAAGCCGATGCGATCGCGTTCGCGCGTGAGGTCAAGGACGTGCGGCCCGTTCCTCGCGCCTCGACGAAGGTGGCCCAGGCCGATCCCGAGGCGGCAGCGGCGTTCCGTAAGGAAAACGCCCGGCGCTTTCGCGGGTTCGAAGCACCGGCAGCCAACATCGCCTGCGTCGAAAAGGCCGCGGATGGATCGAGTTTCGACGACGGAATCGCGTTCGAACGCGCAGAATTCATGAAATTGATGATGGGAAACCAGTCGGCAGCGCAAAGACACATATTTTTTTCGGAACGTCAGGCGGCGAAGATCGACGACGTTCCTGCCGACACCCCGCGTCGCCCCATCAAGCGCGTCGGCGTGATCGGCGCGGGTACGATGGGCGGCGGCATATCGATGAACTTCCTGTCGGCCGGCATTGCGGTGACCATCGTCGAGATGCAGCAGGACGCGCTCGATCGCGGCACCGCGACCATCCGCAAGAATTACGAAGCGACCGCTGCCAAGGGTCGGATGAAGCCCGAAGCGGTGAAAGCGGCGATGGCCGCGCTGACGCCGACGCTGAACTTCGACGATCTCGCCGACTGCGACCTCATCATCGAGGCGGTGTATGAGCAGATGGAGGTGAAGAAGGAGATTTTCGGACGCCTGGACGCGATCGCCAAGCCGGGTGCGATCCTGGCGTCGAACACCTCCTACCTGGACATCGACGAGATCGCCGCCAGCACCAGCCGGCCGCAGGACGTCGTCGGCATGCACTTCTTCTCGCCCGCCAACGTGATGAAATTGCTGGAAGTCGTGCGCGGCGAAAAGACCGCGGGCGATGTCCTGATGACGGTGATGGCGCTGGCCAAGACGATCAGGAAAGTCGCGGTCGTCGCCGGCGTCACCTATGGCTTCATCGGCAATCGCATGCTGATGCCGCGTCAGGTCGAGGCCAACAAGCTGCTGATGGAGGGCGCCACGCCCGAACAGATCGACCGCGTCCATGTCGAATTCGGCATGCCGATGGGGCCGTTCCAGATGAGCGACCTGGCCGGCGTCGACATCGGTTGGCACCGTGACGAAAGCCGGATCGAAAACATCCGCGACGCGCTGTGCGCCGAAGGCCGCTGGGGCCAGAAGAAGCAGGCCGGCTTTTACGATTACGACGAAAAGCGCACTCCCTCGCCCTCGGCCCGCGTCGCCGAGATCATCGACGAATTCCGCGCGAAGGCGGGGACGACGGTGCGCGCGATCAGCGACGAGGAAATCGTCGAACGCACCTTGTACACGATGGTCAACGAAGGCGCGCTGATCCTGGAAGAAGGCAAGGCGCAGCGCGCGTCCGACATCGATGTCGTGTGGATCTATGGCTATGGCTGGCCGGTCTATCGCGGGGGACCGATGTTCTGGGCACGGACGCAAGGATACGACAAGGTCATCGCCGGCCTGGAGAAGCACGGCTTCCCGGTGGCGCAGAGCCTGAAGACCGGCAGTATCCGATAAACGCGACGACGTTATCCCGACGCAGGCGGCAGCCTTCGGCGGGGCGGCGGACACGGACATGGAGACACGGGCATGGAGACACGGACATGGAGACACGGGCATGACCGACATTGACACCTTCCGCACCGAAACCCGTGCGTGGCTGGCGGAGAATTGCCCGCCGGACATGCGCGAGCCGATCCGATCGGAATACGACGTCTGCTGGGGCGGGCGCAATTTCAAGCCGTCGAGCCCCGCGCAAAAGGATTGGCTGGATCGCATGGCGGCGCGCGGCTGGACCGTGCCCGACTGGCCGAAAGCCTATGGCGGGGGTGGCCTGAGCGCGGCGGAGACGAAGGTCCTGCGCCACGAAATGGCCGCGATCCGCGCCCGCAATCCGCTGAACTCGTTCGGTATTTCCATGCTCGGGCCGGCGTTGCTGAAATATGGCAGCGAAGAGCAGAAGCTAGAGCATCTGCCGAAGATCGCCCGCGGCGAAATCCGCTGGTGTCAGGGGTATTCGGAACCCAATGCCGGCTCCGACCTGGCCGGCCTAGCGACATCGGCCGAGGACGGCGGCGACCATTATATCGTCAACGGACAAAAGGTCTGGACCAGCTATGCCGACAAGGCGGACTGGATTTTCTGCCTGGTCCGTACCGACAAGACGAGCAAGCAGGGCGGCATCAGCTTCGTGCTGTTCGACATGGCGTCCGAGGGGGTATCGACCAAACCGATCCTGCTCATCAGCGGCAATTCGCCGTTCTGCGAGACGTTCTTCGACAATGTGAAAGTGCCCAAGGCCAATCGCATCCATGAGGAGAACAAGGGCTGGGACGTCGCCAAATATCTGTTGGGCCATGAGCGCGAGATGATCTCGGGCATGGGCCTGGGCGGACAGGGCGACAATCCGCTGGTGCTGGGCGCGATCGCCACCGTGGGGCTCGGCAGCGACGGGCGGCTGGCCGATCCACTGCTCCGCGCCGCTATCGCCATGTTCGACGTGCGGATGAAGGCGTTCGGCGCCATGTCAGAGCGGTTCATCGACGAGTTGAAGGGCGGCCGCGCGCATCCCGCCCAGCCGAGCATGATGAAATATTACGGCACCGAGTTGAACAAGACGCGCCACGAACTGGCGATGGCGGCGGGCGGGTCCGAGGCCCTGGAATGGGACAGCGACGCGTCCAACGGCGGCGCGGCGGCGCGGTCGTGGCTGCGGACCAAGGCAAACTCGATCGAAGGCGGGACCAGCGAAATCCAGCTGAACATCATCGCCAAGCGCATCCTCGAACTGCCGGGCGCCTGAGCCGCTCGCACGCGCACATGGAATGATCCCGGCCGTGGTTGGGATGACGGAGTATCGACATGCCTCTCTACCTCGACGAAGATCAGGCCGCCTTGCAGGACACGATCCGCGATTTCGTCGCAGATGCAGCGCCGGTGTCGCACATGCGCGGCCTGCGCGATGCGAACGATCCGGCCGGGTTCAGCCGCGATCTGTGGAAACAATTCGCGGAAATGGGCTTCACCGGCCTGATGATCGAGGAGGCGCACGGCGGCCTGGGCCTGGGCCATGTCGAGGCCGGCGTGGTGCTGGAGGAAATCGGGCGCAACCTGTCCCCCTCCCCGTTCCTGAATACAGCGGTGGCGGCGGTCGCGGCGCTGAAGGGCAGCGCGCATGCGGAGCGCTGGTTTCCCGGCATCGTCGCGGGCGAAGCCGTCGCTGCGCTGGCGATCGACGAGCGTGCCAAGCACGGCGAAGCGATCGCGATGAAGGCGGAGCGTTCGGGCAACGGCTTTCGCCTGTCGGGTGCCAAGCGGTTCGTGACCCACGGCCATGTCGCCGACCTGCTGATCGTCGCGGCACGCACCGCGGGTAGCGACACCGATCGCGAGGGTGTGACGCTGTTCGCAGTGCCCAAGGATGCGGCGGGCGTGAGTGCTGCGCCGGAGCGGCTGGCGGATTCGAGTGTCGCGGCCAAGATGACGTTCGAGGGCGTCGAGCTGGACGCCGATGCGGTGATCGGCGACGTCGATGCGGGGCGCGATCCACTCGATCGGCTGCTGCGGGCTGGACGCGCGGGCGCTTCGGCAGAGATGCTGGGCGTCGGCGGTGGCGCGATGGACCGGACGATGGGATACCTGAAGGAGCGCAAGCAGTTCGGGCAGCTCATCGGCAGCTTCCAGGCGCTGCAGCACCGCGCGGCGCATCTATATTCGGAGATGGAAGTGGCGCGCGCCGCCGTGTTGAAGGCGCAGCAATTGCTGGACGCCGGCGCGGATCGCGCCGATCAGGCGGTGTCGGTGGCGAAGGCGATGACCGCGCTGGCTACGACCCTGAGCGTGCAGGAAGGCGTGCAGATGCATGGCGGAATCGGCATGACCGACGAATATGACATCGGCTTTTACATGAAGCGCGCGCGCGTGCTGGCCGAGATGTTCGGCGACGCCAACTTTCACGCCGATCGACTGGCGCTCGCGGCCGGATATTGATGGACGCCGGGCCTGATCCATGCGCGCCCGTCCGATCGCTGATCGCGCTGCTCGACGTCGAGGAGATCGACAGCGACGTGTATCGCGGCGCCCGCCAGCCCGAAGGTGTCGGCCGGGTGTTCGGCGGTCAGGTAATCGCACAAGCACTGCAGGCAGCGCAGCGATCGGTCGCCGCCCCCAAGGTCGCGCATTCGCTCCACGCCTATTTCATGCGGCCGGGTGACGAGGCACTGCCGATCACCTACCGGGTCGAGCGCGATTTCGAGGGGCGCAGTTTTGCGACACGGCGGGTCCTGGCGATGCAGAGCGAGCGGCCGATCCTGACCCTCTCCGCGTCTTTTCAAATGCCCGAGGATGGCCTGTCGCATCAGGCGACAATGCCGGACGTGCCCGCGCCGGAGGACCTGCGCTCGGAACGCGATCTGCGCGCCGAGATGGCGGACCGCATCCCGGCCAAGTTCCAGCGGCTGATGCTGCGTGCGCGGCCGATCGAGATCAGGCCGGTTAGCCCGCGCAACTGGCTGGTCCCGGACAAGCGCCCGCCCGAACAGGCCAGCTGGTTCAGGCTGGTCGCGCCGGTGACAGGCGCCAGCGACAGCGCAGCGATGCACCGTTCGATCCTGGCCTATGCTTCCGACATGACGTTGTTGGGCACCTGCACCCTGCCGCACGGGGTGAATTGGACGACGCACGCCTTGCAGACCGCCAGCCTGGATCACGCGATCTGGCTGCACGAGGATTTTCGCGTCGACGATTGGTTGCTCTACGCCACCGATAGCCCGTGGGCGGGGCATGGCCGGGGGTTCAACCGCGGCAGCATCTTCACGCGCGACGGGCGGTTGGTGGCCACGGTGGCGCAGGAAGGGCTGATCCGGCTGCGCGACGCATCGGGATCACATCCGGGTTAACGGGTTGTTGGGGATACCGAATTATCTGACTTGGCAGCAACAGAAGGTCACGACGGATGCACCGGCTTTTATACATCAGCACTGCGCGGGTGATGCTGAACCGCGAGCAACTGAACGATGTGCTGCGCGTGTCCCGGCGAAACAACGCGGCCGCAGACGTCACCGGATTGTTGGTCGTCGGCGGGCGGCGCTTTCTTCAGGTGCTGGAGGGACCGACGGCGGCGGTGCACACCACGTTCGACCGGATTCGCGCCGATCCGCGCCATTTCGCCGCCGTCGTGCTCGCCGATCAGTCGATTACGGAGCGCAGCTTCGACGGCTGGGCGATGGGGTATAAGCCCGGCGCGGAGGTGACGGGCAAGCAGGACATCGCGAAGGATATCGAAGCCCTGCTCGCGCCGATCGCTGACCCGGCGTTGCACGGCTATTTCCACGGTTTCGCGCAAACTCACGCCCACGGGTAATCGTTCAGACCGCGGTCTTGCCGTAATCCTGGCGCGTGACGGGATGGCTGGACGACAGCCCGCCATCGACGGCGATCGCCTGTCCGTTAACGTAGCTCGCGGCATCGGACGCGAGGAAGGCGGCGACTTCTGCCAATTCCTCCGGCTGCGCTCCACGGCGCAGGGGATTGAGCCGGCCCAGGCGGTCCATCTTGCCGGCGTCGCGCGCGTAATCGAAGGTCGGGCGGGTCATCCCGGTCTCCGTCAGGCCGGGGCAGATGGCGTTGACGCGCACGTTCGATCCGGCAAGCTGCTGCGCCGCGACTTGCGCCAGATTGATGACCCCGGCTTTCGATGCCGAATAGGCCGGCGATCCGGCGCCCGAACGCAGGCCCGCGACACTGGCGGTCAACACGATGGCGCCACCACCGCCTTGCGCGATAGCCGGCGCGGCATGCTTTATCGCGAGGAACGGGCCGATCAGGTTGACGCGCAGGACGTCCGTGAAGAGCGCCACGTCCGTGTCGAAGATGTTCGCCATCCCGCCGGAAACCCCGGCATTGGCGAACATGACGTCCAGGCCGCCATGCACGTCCATCGCCAGCACGACGGTGCGCACGACGTCATCCTCGTTGCCCGCGTCCATGCGGATCGCGCGCGCCGTGCCGCCGCCAGCGGCAATGGCGGTGGCGGTTTCCTCGACCGTGTCGTTCAGGTCGGCGACGACGACATGCGCGCCTTCGCGCGCGAACAACAAGGCGGTGGCGCGGCCGATACCCGATCCCGCCCCGGTGACGATGATGGATTTGCCGGTGAACCGCATCGTCATGCTCTTGCCCGTTCCGCGAAACCCCATGCCGCATCGGCCAGCGCATGGACGCGCGCGACGGTGCGCTCCGCCTGCGCGCTGGAGGCGGTGCCCAGCTGAATGCGCTTCTTGATCCCCTGGACGATGCCGGTCAGGCGGAACAGATTGTACGCGAAATACCAGTTGAGGTCGGGCACGCCGTCACGGCCCGTCGCGGCGCAATAGCGCGCGACGACTTGCTCGATCGTCGGGATACCGGTGTCCGGCCCGGCCAGCCCCAGGACGCCGGAACGCCCCTCCGGCTCGGTCACCCAGCTCATCAACAGATACGAGAAATCGGCGAGCGGATCGCCCAGCGTCGACAATTCCCAATCCAGCACCGCAATCACGCGCGGCGCGTCGGGTGCGAAGATCATGTTGTCGATGCGGTAATCGCCGTGGACGATCGACGTGCGCGTCTGTTCGGGCAGGGTCCGCGGCAGCCATGCGATCAGCCGTTCGACGCTGGGCATCGCCTCCGTCTCGGCGGCGCGATATTGCTTGGTCCACCGCGCGACCTGCCGTTCGAAATAATTGCCGGGGCGGCCGTATTCGCCGAGGCCGGCCGCGACATGATCGATGCGGTGGAGCGCCGCCAGCGTATCGACCATCGCCTCATAATGCGCGCGGCGCTCCTCGGGCGTCTGGCCAGGCATCGCGCCGTCCCAGATCGTGCGGCCCTCGACCATTTCCATGACGTAGAACGCTGCGCCGAGCACGTCCGCATCCTCGCACAGGCCATAGGGCCGGGGCACCGGAAACCCGGTGGGATGCAAACCGGCGATGACGCGATATTCACGCTCCACCGCATGCGCGGAGGGCAAGATCGGCCCGAACGGCTTACGGCGCAGCACATAGGCGCGACCGGGCGTGTCGAGCCGGTAGGTCGGGTTCGACTGGCCGCCCGCGAACTTGGCATAGGACAGCGGTCCCGCGAATCCGTCGACATGCGCCGTCATCCATGCCGCCAGCCGATCGAGATCGAGGCGATCCTTGTCGGCGACGGGAATCGTGCCTTCCATGCCGGCGGCCGCTGCGCTCATGAAAAGGTCACGACGCTGCGCGTGGTGTCGCCCTTGCGCAGTTCGTCGAAGGCGTGGTTGATCCGTTCGAGCGGCAGGCGATCCGCGATGATCGTGTCCAGATCGAGCAGCCCGCGCTGGTAGAAATCGACGAGGCGCGGGATGTCGACGGGGAAGCGGTTGGAGCCCATGAACCCGCCCTGCAAGCGTTTGCCGGACAGCAGATCGAGCGCGGACAAGCCGACCTTCTCGGCAAGCGGCATCATTCCCAGGATGGTCGCGGTGCCGCCACGGCGCAGCACCTTGACCGCGGTGGCCGCGGACGCGGCGCGGCCGACCGCCTCGATCGCGTGATGGACGCCGCCCTTGGTGATCGCGACGACTTCGGCCGCGGCAGTATCGGACGCGGCGTCGATGACATGCGTCGCGCCGAGTTTCTGCGCGATGGCGCGCTTTTCGGGAACGGGATCGAGGGCGATGATCTTGCCCGCACCGGCGATCTTGGCCGCATTGACCGCGGCCAGGCCGATGCCGCCGCACCCGACGACGCACACCGTCTCGCCGGGCGTCACGTCGGCGGTGTTGAACACCGCCCCTGCCCCGGTCGTGACCGCGCAGCCGAGCAGGCAAGCGCGGTCGAGCGGCATGTCGCGGTCGATCGCGACGCAGGCATGTTCATGGACGAGCATCTGTTCGGCGAAGGCCGAGAGGTTCAGCATCTGCGTGATCGGCCGGTCCCCCAGCATCAGCCGTGCCGGCGCCGTCTTCGGGCGCTTCACACTGGCGGCGATGCACAGGAACAGCCGGCCGGTGACGCAGAATTCGCAATGCCCGCAAAAGGCCGACAGACAGGTGACGACGTGGTCGCCGACCTTCACCGACGTCACTTCGTCGCCGATCTGTTCGACGACGCCGGCGGCTTCGTGGCCCGGGATCGTCGGCATCGCGTGGGGATAGGCGCCGTCGACGAAATGCAGGTCGGACCGGCAGACGCCGACCGCGCGGGTGCGGATCAGCACTTCGTGCGCGGCGGGTTTGGCCACCGACACGTCCTCGATGCTGAGGGGTGTCTTCGCTTCGAAAAGGATCGCGGCTTTCATGTCTTCGCCCTAACCAGAGATGCCCTCAGCCCTTCGACGCAGCGCGCCAATCGCCGTATTTGCCGAATTCATTGCGCGCGATCGAGCGGTTGTGGACCTCGTCCGGCCCGTCGGCGAAGCGCAGCGTGCGCATTGCCGCCCAATCATGCGCCAGCGCGAAGTCGCCGGAGACGCCGCCGCCGCCGTGCGCCTGAATCGCATCGTCGAGGATCTGGAGCGCCATCGTCGGCGCAGCGACCTTTATCATCGCGATCTCCAGCTGTGCCGATTTGTTGCCCGCCTTGTCCATCATGTCGGCCGCTTTCAGGCACAACAGGCGCGTCATTTCGATGTCGATGCGGGCCTTTGCGATCCGCTGTTCCCACACCGAATGATCGGCAATCCGCTTGCCGAAAGCGACCCGGCTGGTCAGCCGCCGCGCCATCGCCTCGATCGCGGTTTCGGCGACGCCGATGGTGCGCATGCAATGGTGTATGCGGCCCGGCCCCAGGCGCCCCTGCGCGATCTCGAACCCGCGTCCCTCCCCCAGCAGCACGTTCTCCACGGGGATGCGCACGTTCTTCAGCACGACTTCACCGTGGCCGTGGGGCGCGTGGTCATATCCGTAGACGCTGAGCATCCGGCTGATCGTGACGCCGGGGGTATCCATCGGCACCAGCATCATGCTCTGCTGCTGATGGCGCGATCCTTCGAAGCTGGTCTTGCCCATGACGATCGCGAGCTTGCAGCGGGGATCGCCGACGCCGCTGGACCACCATTTGGTGCCGTTGACGACATAATGGTCGCCGTCGCGGACCATCGCGGTTTCGATGTTGGTCGCATCCGACGACGCCACCGCGGGTTCGGTCATCAGGAACGCGGAGCGGATTTCGCCGTGCATCAACGGGCGGAGCCAGCGCTCCTTATGCTCGCGCGTGCCGTAGCGCAGGAACACTTCCATATTGCCGGTGTCGGGCGCCGAGCAGTTGAAACACTCCGACGCCCAGCCGATCCTGCCCATCTCCTCCGCGCATAACGCATATTCGAGATTGCTGAGCTGCGTCCCTTCGAACGCGAACGTGTCGTCTACGGGCGGGTGGCCCGACTGGGGCGGCATGAACAGATTCCACAGCCCGGCAGCCTTTGCCTGCTGCTTCACCTCCTCGATCACCGGAATGACTTTCCAGCGTTCGCCGTGGTGCGCCTGCACATCGTATTCCGCCTGACGCGGACGGATATTCTGGTCGATGAACGCTTTCACCCGATCCCGAAAGTGCGTCTCGCGTTCGTTGAGGGTGAAATCCACCGCGCCGTCTCCTGCTCTGTCACGCGCCGGCTTAGACCGTACCCGTTTTTCGGTAAACCCCCACGTTCGGCCGCGAACCACGATTCCAAAGGCGGAAGCGCCGCCTCATAAAAACACTGTTTCTTCGAAACGATGGTGGTACATTCGCGCCATGCAGGCACCGGGGGAACGTAGCATCGACGGCGAACAGGGGACGAAGCGCTTTCAGCAGAAGCGCGCCGCCATCCTGGCCGCGGCGGCGGAAGCGATCAACGAGCAGAGCGCGAAGGGCATGACCTTCGCGGATGTCGCGCGGCGCGTCGGGCTGAATACCACCAGCGTGACCTATTATTTCAAGCGCAAGGAAGACCTAGCGGCGGCAGCGTTCGAGAACACGCTCGACCGGTTTATGGACATGCTGCGCGACGCCGGAACGCAGGCGACCCCGCAGGCGCGCGTGGCCCGGTTCCTGGCGCTGAACATGGAACGGCTGGCGCGGGTCGAGCGGCGCGAAGAGACGCTGTTCGCTGTCCTTTCCGATTTGCGCGCGACAGAAGACCCGATCCGGGCCCGGCTGATGCTGGGCTGGCAGCGGGTGTTTCGCACGACGCGCGATCTGTGGGGTCCGGCACCGACCCGTGCGCACAAGGATGTGTTCGGCGCGCGCGCGCATGTGTTGCTGGAGAACATCTTCTGGCTCAGTGCCTGGCTGCAACGCTACGACCTGGAACAATATCCGCGCGTCGAGGCGCGGCTGATGGACGTGTTCGCGCATGGGATCGCGGGTTCCGGCGCGGATTGGGCGCCGACGATGCTCGACCTAGAGCATGAGGAAGCGGAGCCGGGGCGCGCGGCGTTCCTGTTGGCGGCCACGCGGCTCATCAACCAACTGGGCTACCGCGGTGCCAGCGTGCAGCGAATCGCATCCGAACTGAACGTGACGAAGGGCAGTTTCTACCACCATCTCGATGCCAAGGACGATCTGGTCATCGCCTGCTATCGGCGCAGCTTCGATACGATCGCGGACGCGCAGACGCTGGCGGACGGCGCCGGCGGCACCCATTGGCACCGGCTGTCGAGCGCGGTGGCGACCTTGCTGGACGTGCAGTTCGCGGAACGCGGCCCGCTGTTGCGGACGACGGCGCTCAGCGGCTTGCCGATCAACGTCCGCGCCGCGATGGTCGATCGGTCGAACCGGATCGCGCGGCGCTATGCGGGCACGATCATGGACGGTATCGCGGAGGGATCATGTCGGCCGGTCGATGCGCTGATCGCATCGCAGGCATTGATGGCATCGCAGAACGCCGCATTCGACATGCGCAAATGGGCGGGCACGATGCCGCGTGAACGGGCGATCGCGATGTACGGATCAGCGCTGCTCTTCGGCATGTTCGACGACCGCGCGCTGGGCTGACCGCAGCGTACTTGGGTCCCTGCGGAGGCGAGAACCGGCCTCGGCTGCCGCCTTTGTGAGGCCGGCGCGAGACACCTTCCCGTTCTCTCGCCGAGGCGAGAGTCCAGGGTTCCGATGGACGAAAGGGGTTACTTTGCTTAATCCTGGGTCCCAGCCTGCGCGGGGACACGGTTGTGCAGAGAACCGTCGAAGGCGCAAACGATCGAAATCCGGCAGGCACCGCCTGCGAAACTCGCTCTCTCGCGCGTTTTCAGACGGGCTCTCAGAACTTGAAGCGGACGGTAGCGCCGTAGGTGCGGGGTTCCGCCAAATATTGCGAGAACAGCTGGCGCCCGCCGGGATATTGCGGGTCTTGGAACGCCGCAGACGTGGCGCCTTCCTGGAACGGCGAGTTGAACGCCACCTGCGCATATTGCTGGTCGAACAGGTTCTGCGCCCAG
>DASTLZ010000127.1:0-9605 GCA_035714425.1 Sphingomonas sp. | reverse complement strand
AACGGAGAATGAGCGACGATCGCCCCCGCCGGCACCGCGATACTCCGGTCCAGCCGCTCGCTGCCCGCATCCACCTTCGCCAGCACGGCGGCGGCAAGCAGAGACGTGAATGTGCTGCACATCGCGAACCGCTCGCGCCCGCGCCACGCAAAGCGCGCGCCCGTGCCGCTGTCGAAGATCGCCAGGCCCAGCCGCCCGCGTGACCCCCGCTCCAACGCCGCCACCGCTTCGCGAAACCCCGTACCCCCGAACGGCCCCGCCGCCGACGCGCGCCCCGCGAACAGCCCCGCGCAATCCAATCCTGCACAACCCAGGCCCGCCAACATCGTCCTGCGCCGCATCGCCGCCGTCACACCCGCATCGGCATCAGCACGTACAGCGCCGACGCCTTGTCATTCTCCCGGATCAGTGTCGGTGCCGCCGCATCGGCCAGATGCACTTCGACGCTATCGCCCTCGATCTGGCCGAGAATGTCCATCAGGTAGCGGCTGTTGAAGCCGATTTCGAACGGCAGCGCGGTATATTCGCCCGGCACTTCCTCCGCCGCGGTGCCATTCTCGGGGCTAGTCACCGACAAGGTGATCCGATCGCGGTCCAGCGCCATCTTCACAGCGCGCGTCTTCTCGACCGCGATCGTCGACACGCGGTCGACGCCTTCCATGAAACCCTTGGGGTCCAGCTTGAGGATCTTGTCGTTGCCGGTCGGGATGACGCGCGAATAATCGGGGAACGTCCCGTCGATCAGCTTGGACGTCAGCACCGCACGCCCCAGGTCGAAGCGGATCTTGGTGCCCGACAGCGATACGCCGACCGACCCGTCGACTTCGTCGAGCAATTTGCGCAGTTCGGCCACGCATTTGCGCGGCACGATCACGTCGGGCATCCCCTCCGCACCCTCGGGCCGCGCGATCGTGACCCGCGCCAGCCGGTGGCCATCGGTTGCCGCGGCCTTCAGGACCGGTGTCGATCCGTCCGCGTCGGCGACGTGCAGGAAGATGCCGTTCAGGTAATACCGCGTTTCTTCCGTCGATATGGCGAAGCGCGTCTTGTCGATGATCTGCTTCAGATCGCCCACCGGCAGTTCGAATTTCGTCGGCAATTCGCCTTCCGCGAACACCGGAAAGTCATCGCGCGGCAGGGTGCCCAGCGAAAAGCGCGCGCGGCCGGCGACGATCGTCATCCGCCCTTCCGCCGCGGTCAGCGACACCTGACTCCCCTCGGGCAGCTTGCGCGCGATATCGAACAGGGTGTGCGCCGACACCGTCGTCGCGCCGGCCTGATCCACTGCCGCCGCGACATTCTCGTTGATCTGCAGGTCTAGGTCGGTGGCCATCATCCGCAGCACGCCGTCCGCACTCGCTTCCAGCAGCACGTTGGAAAGAATGGGAATCGTGTTGCGGCGCTCCACCACCGATTGCACATGGCTCAGCCCTTTAAGGAGCGTCGCGCGTTCGATCGTCGCCTTCATCATGATCCCCCGTGCCCACCCGAGTCTCCCGGGGGCATCCGCATTGTCGCCGTGGACCCTAACCGCCAACCGCGTCGCGGGGCAAGCAGCGCGACCGTGTGCATGTGGGATAAACGCGTGGAGAACCGCTCGACCGGCGCCACGGATCGCAATAGCAGGGGGAATGATCCCCAAGACGCCCCGCGCCGGCCGCGATATCATTGCCCGCCACGGAGAGACCGTGTTCAACGCCGCGCGCCGGTTGCAGGGCGACGCCGCGCACACGCCCCTGACTCGCGCGGGCTTTGCCCAGGCCGACCGGATGGGCGCCGCGCTGCGCACGCTGCTCGGCTATCGCCCGACGCTGACGCTCTGGGCCTCGCCCACCGGCCGGGCGTTGCAGACGCTGGCGGTGATCGTCGAGCATCTCGGCCTCGATTGGCACGCCGCGCGCACCGACGTGCGGCTGGTCGAGATCGATACCGGCAGCTGGGGCGGGCGCTATTATGCCGATGTGGTCGGCGAAGTCGGGCCGATCGTCGATTCCGCCACCGGCCTGCTGCGCTGCGCCCCAGATGGAGAGGATTATCCGGCGATCGCCGCGCGCGTCGGCGGCTGGGCAAGCGACACCGCCGCCGATCCCGGCGACCGCCTGGTCATCATGCACGGGATCTCCAGCCGGGTGTTACGCGGCGTGCTGGCCGGGCTGGCGCCCGATCCGGTTTACGGAGCACCCATCGCCGACGGCCTGCCGCAAGGCTCGATCTCGTTGATGGCGGCCGGCCAGGATACGCTCGCGCATCTCGGCAGCGGCAGGGCGCCGGCGTGAAGCGTCTCGCAATCCTGCTCCTGCTGATCGCCGCACCCGCGGCCGCGCGGGACACGATCGGCGTCTACCGCGGCTGGGGCGCGTTCCGCGACGCCCGACCCGAGCGCTGCTACGCCATCGCCCGCCCGGTCGTCGCCAGCGGCCGACCGGAAGGCTTCGCCAGCATTGCCTCCTGGCCCGCGCGACGTTTGCGCGCGTCGCTCCACATCCACCTCAGCCGCCCGCGCGCGTCATCCGCCGGCGTCACGCTCAGCATCGGCGAGCGCCGCTTCACCCTCTCCGCCGACGCGCGCGACGCCTTCGCCCCCGACACCCCCACCGATCGCGCCATCGTCACCGCGATGCGCGAAGGCCGCAGCATGAGCATCGAGGCGATCGCCGACACCGGCCGCCCGTTCGCCGACGTCTACACCCTGGCCGGCGCGGCGACCGCGATGGATGCGGCGACCCTCGCGTGCATGCCCCAGGGTTGATTTTTTCGGTCGTTCGGCCTAGCTGACGCGTGTCCCTTGACCGGCATTCTTCATCGAGGCGCTCCGCCGGGCTGCCTCGGTTGGGCAGGTTTGGGGACTTTCTACGCGACGACCGTCAGTTTGGACCTGCTTTCGACGGCATGCGCCAAGTCCGCACGTCGTCCCGAAGGTCGATCGTGATTGGAACTCCATGACCCCCGCCATGTCCATCCCCGGCCATATCGATCCGGTGCCCGTGCCGCGCGCGCCGACGTTGCGGGCCGATGGGCGGATCGACCTGATCGGCCTGACCAAGGATCAGTTGCGTCTAGCGCTGACCGAGGCAGGGCTCGACGCGCGTCAGGCAAAGTTGCGGGGCAAGCAGATCTTCCACTGGCTCTACAATCGCGGCGCGACCGAATTTTCGCAGATGACCGATATCGCCAAGGCGCAGCATCCCTGGCTCACCGAACGCTTCGTCGTCGGGCGGCCCGAGGTCGTCGAGGCGCAGGTATCCAGCGACGGCACCCGCAAATGGCTGCTGCGCTCTCCCGATGCGCAAGATTACGAGATGGTGTTCATCCCGGACGCTGATCGCGGCACTTTGTGCGTGTCGAGCCAGGTCGGCTGCACGCTGAACTGCACCTTCTGCCACACCGGCACCATGCGGCTGGTCCGCAATCTGACCGCGGGCGAGATCGTCGGACAGGTCATGCTGGCGCGCGATTCCCTGGGGGAATGGCCCAGTCAGCCGGAGGGGCGGATGCTCACCAACATCGTGATGATGGGCATGGGCGAGCCGCTGTATAATTTCGACGCGGTGCGCGATGCGTTGAAACTGGTCATGGACGGCGACGGCCTGGCCCTGTCGAAGCGGCGCATCACGCTCAGCACCAGCGGCGTCGTGCCGATGATGGCACGCGCGGGCGAGGAGATCGGCGTCAATCTCGCGGTATCCCTGCATGCGGTGACGAAGCCGGTGCGCGACGAACTGGTGCCGCTCAACAAGAAATACGGCATCGAGGACCTGTTGCAGGCGTGCGCCGATTATCCGGGCGCGAACAACGCGCGGCGCATCACCTTCGAATATGTCATGCTGGCCGACAAGAACGACAGCGACGACGACGCGCGCGAACTCGTCCGCCTGCTGCGCAAGTACAAGCTGCCGGCGAAGGTCAATTTGATCCCGTTCAATCCGTGGCCCGGCGCAACCTATGCCTGCTCCACGCCGGAGCGCATCCGCGCGTTTTCCGACATCGTGTTCGACGGCGGCATCTCGGCCCCGGTGCGCACCCCGCGCGGTCGCGATATCGATGCGGCGTGCGGACAGCTCAAGACCAGCGCCGAGAAAAAGAGCCGCGCGCAGCTGGACCGCGAAGCCGCAGCGCTTGCCTGATCCCGCCACGCTGGCGATCGCCATCGGTGCCGGGATGCTGGGCGGGGCAATGAACGCGCTGGCGGGCGGCGGCACGTTCGCGACGCTGCCGGCGCTGATCGCGATGGGGCTGCCCGCCAACATCGCCAATGCCTCGTCCAACGTCGCGCTGCTGCCCGGCGCCGCGACCAGCGCGTGGAGCTTTCGCGGCGAACTGGCGCCCATCGCCGGCGTCGCCATCGCGCCGCTGACCGCGACGACCTTCGCCGGCGGCCTCATCGGCAGCATCCTGCTGGTCGTCACGCCGGCGCATGCGTTCGACGTCATTATTCCGTGGCTGCTGCTACTCGCCACGCTGGCGATCGTGCTCGGCCGGCGCGCCGCCGACGCGCTGCGCGCCCACGTCACCATCGGCCCGCGCAGCCTGTATGCGGCGCAAGGCCTGCTCGGCCTGTACGGCGGCTATTTCGGCGGCGGCGTGGGGATGATGACCACCGCGCTCTACGGCCTGCTCGCCGGCGCCAGCCCGCGCGCGATGTTCGCGCCGCGCACGCTGATGCTGGCCACCGCCAATGCCGCCGCGGCGATCGTGTTCGGCATCGCCGGGCTGGTCCGGTGGAGCCTGTGCCTGCCGATGCTGATCGGCGGCATCGTCGGCGGCCTTATCGGCGCGCGCATCGGCAAGCGCCTGCCCGCCTCCGTAGTCCGCGCCTGGACCATCCTGGTCACCACTGCGACGACCGCGGTGTTCTTTTGGCGGGCCTATGGGTGAGGGGTTTTAGCCCTCCCCCCTTCAATCCGGCCGGCGCATCCTGAACAAGGCATCCTCGCGGACCTCGAAATAGTCCGCCGGCCCGCCGCCGCGGGTGATCGGGCGCGGGCGGGCGGTCTGGTAGATGCCGTCTTCCAGCATCGCGCGGTCAATGTGGATGCCCACCGCTTCGCCGATCACCAGCCACTGGTCGATTTCGGCGCCCGCCTGATTCTTCAGCCGGATCAGCTGGGTCATCCGGCATTCGAAGCTAACCGGGCTGGCCGCCACCCGTTCCGGCTTCACCAGCCGCGATGGCAGCGTTGCGATGCCAGCCAGCGCGAATTCGTCGCCCGGAACGCCTGCCGAGGTGGCGTTCATCGCTTCGCCCAGATCGCGCGTCACCAGATTCCACACGAACTCGCCGGTCTGCGCGACGTTGGCGACGCTGTCCTTCCACCCGCCCGACGCAAAGGCGATCAGCGGCGGGCGATAGGCGATGAGGTTGAAGAAACTGTACGGCGCAATGTTGCGCACGCCTGCGGTGGACACCGTGCTGATCCAGCCGATCGGCCGCGGGGCGACGATCGCGTTCAGGGGATCGTGCGGCAGGCGATGGCCATTCGCGGGTTCGTAGAAATGCCACTCGGTCATGCGCGCGATAACTGCTATTCGCGGCTGATGGTCAAGCCGTCCGATACAGCGATCGCGCCCGGCACGTCGATCCGCCGGCACCGGGTGGCGACGCGCATCTGGCATTGGGTCAATGCGGTGGCGATCTTCGTCCTGCTCGGCTCCGGCCTGGGCATCTCGAACGCGCATCCGCATCTGTACTGGGGCGTCTATGGCGCGAATTTCGACCATGCCTGGACGCATCTGCCGCGCATGCCCGGATGGATCACAATACCTGCGAGTTACAATCTGGCGCTGTCGCGGCGCTGGCATCTGTTCTTTGCGCTGGTGCTCGGCTTCGGCCTCCTCGCTTATATGGTTGCCAGCCTCCTCAACCGCCATTTCGTCCAGCGCCTGAGGCTGCGCCGCCGCGAGCTGACCAGCGCGCACGTCTGGGCGGATTTCAAGGCGCATCTGAACCTGCGCTTCCACGATCCGGAAAACCCGCGCGATTACAATATTTTCCAGAAACTGTCCTATATCCTGATCCTGTTCGTCGCCCTGCCGCTGGCGATCCTGACCGGCATCGCGCTGTCGCCGGGGATGAATGCCGGCTGGCCCTGGGTGCTGGACGTGCTCGGCGGTCGCCAGTCGGCGCGCTCCGTCCACTTCATCACCGCCGTCGCGATCGGCGGATTCACCGTTGTCCACCTCGCGCTCGTGATCCTGGCGGGCACCTGGAACGAGATGCGATCGATGGTCACCGGCCGCTGGAGGGTTCCGGGATGAGCCAGATTGCGGGGTTGCGCCGCCGCACCCTGATCGGCGGCGCCGCCGGGCTGCTGCTGTCCGCCTGCGACAAGGTGATCCAGCAGCCCACGGCGCGAAAGATCCTGTTCGCGGGCGAGGATATGCAGCGCGGCCTGCAACGCGCATTGGTCGATCGCGCCGCGCTGGCCCCCGAATATACGCCCGCGCAGACGTCGCCGATTTTCCGCTCCAACGGCACGCGCGACCCCGGCACGCCGGCATACCGCGCGATGGTGGCGAACCGTTTCGCCGATTGGCGGCTCGACGTTGGCGGGCTGGTCTCTCGGCCGCTGTCGCTGTCGCTGGGCGATCTGCGCGCCTTGCCCAACCGCGCCCAGATCACCCGCCACGATTGCGTCGAGGGGTGGAGCGCGATCGGCAAATGGACCGGGCCGATGCTGGGCAATGTGCTGAAGGCGGCGGGGCTGCGCGATATGGCGCGCTACATCGTCTTCACCTGCGCCGATCTCTACGGCGGCGCGCCCTATTACGAATCGATCGACCTGATCGACGGCTTCCATCCCCAGACCATCCTCGCCTGGGCGCTGAACGGCCGCCCGCTCGACGTCGCGCACGGCGCCCCCGTCCGGCTGCGGGTCGAGCGGCAATTGGGTTACAAACACGCCAAATACCTGATGCGCATCGATGCGGTCGCCTCACTCGCCGGCATCGGCCGCGGAAAAGGCGGCTATTGGGAAGATAACGTCAATTACGATTGGTATGCCGGCATCTGATGTCAGGTTCCTGATCCGCGCCGCCGGCCCTTATACCCGGCGGTCATGGCCCTGATCGACCGCGTCTTCGAACAGCGCGTGAAGCGCGGCACGCTCCGCGTTGCGCTGCTGCGCTCCTGATCGCGGGTCAAGCGCCCAAGGGCGGGCGCGTCAGGTGCGGCGCCAGTCGGCGCACATCCAGCGCGTCGACGCCGGCCACCAGCACGTCCCCGAAGCGCCGCTCGCCGCTCGACACCATCATGCCGCCCGCTGTCGCCCGGATCGCGGTCCACGGCACTTCGCGCACCGCAATTTGCTTGCCCAGCCTGCGGCACACCGCCACCCGGCCGTGCGCGTCGACGACCAGCGCCGCCGCGCCGTCCGCGCCGACCACCGCGCCCGCCGATGCAAAGCCGCTCAGGCTCGCGTCCGCCGCCACCGCCACATCCTCGGCCAATTCGATCGGCAGCACGCGTGGGCGCAGGACCAGCCACGCCACCCCCGCAAGGACCAAAACCGCGGCACCGCCCAGCGCGGCCACGACGGCTGGGCTCATGCTTCGCCCGCAAGCGCATCCAGCATCGGCCGGATACCCGACAGGTCATAGCCCGCGTCCGCCGCCTGCAACACCAGCAGCTGCGGGTTGCGACCCGCCTTCGCCGCGGCCAGCGCCCACAGGTTGCACGACCGCGTCCCCGATCGGCAATAGGCCAGCACCGGGCCATCGGCCGCGATCAGCGCCTGCGCCATCGCGTCCAGCTGCGGGTGCGAGAAGCCGGCGTGGGTCACCGGAATCGCGGTATAGGCCAGCCCGGCATCCTCCGCCGCGACCCGGATCGCGTCGCCCGCCGGCTGGTCCGGTTCCTCGTCATCCGGCCGGTTGTTGACGATCGCGACATAACCCGCCGCCTTGATCGCCGCCACGTCCGCGGGCGTGATCTGGGGCGCGACGGCGATGCTTTCGTTGACGACGCGGATCATGCCGCCTCCCGGATGACTGCAAGGAAAGCGTCGCCATAGGCGTCCAGCTTGCGCGCGCCAATGCCCGACAGCACCGCCAGCGCCGCGCGACTGCCCGGCCGCTGCGCCGCCATGTCGCGCAGCACCGAATCGTGGAAGATCACATAAGGCGGCACGCCGGCTTCCTTCGCCAGCTCGCGCCGCCGCGTGCGCAATGCCTCGAACAGCGGATCGTCCGCCGCGTCGCAGGCGGGAACCGCGCTGCCCCGCCGTCGCCGCTCGCGCTTGGGCGGCAGGACGACGGACAGGGACGCCTCCCCCTTCAACAGCGCGCGCGCCGCCGGGCCGAATTCCAGCCCGCCATGCGCGTTGGCGCGCAGGGCATCACGCAGCGCCAGGGCGCGCAAGGCGGGCTTGACCAGCGCCGCATCCTCACCCTCCACGATGCCCCATACCGACAGCGCTTCGTGCCCGCGCGCGATGCTCTTGTCCGTCGATTGGCCCAGCAGCACCTGCTCGACATAGCCCGCGCCGAACATCTGGCCGGTCCGGAACACCGCGGACAGCACCTTGCGCGCGACTTCGGTCGCGTCGGTGGCATCGGTCGATCCCAGGCAATTGTCGCAATTGCCGCAATCCTCGTGCCGGTCCTCGCCGAAATGCTTCAGCAGGATGCGCCGTCGGCACCCCCCGGTCTCGACCAACGCACCGAGCGCGGCCAGCCGCTGGCGCTCTCCGGGCTGGCGCTCCGCCTCGACTTCGCCGATCCGCTGGCGCGCGCGCGCGAAATCGTCCGCGCCCCAGAACAGATGTGCGACCGAAGGGTCGCCATCGCGTCCTGCCCGCCCGGTTTCCTGGTAATAGGCTTCGATCGATTTCGGGAGGCCGGCATGCGCGACGAAGCGGACGTCGGGCTTGTCGATCCCCATCCCAAACGCCACCGTGGCACACATCACCATGTCTTCGGACGCGACGAAATCGGCCTGGTTCCTGGCGCGGATCTGCGGCTCCAGCCCGGCGTGATACGCGCGCGTCGGCCGTCCGGTTCGCGCCAGCGCCTCCGCCAGTTTCTCGGTCGCCGCGCGCGTCTGGGCATAGACGATGCCGGGGCCGGGCGTCGCGCGGACGATATCGGCGATCTGCTGCGCGGTGTTGGCCTTCGGGCTGATCGCATAGCGGATGTTGGGCCGGTCGAAGCCCGATACGATCATCCCCTCCACCGGGATGCCCAGCTGCTTGACGATATCCGCCCGCGTGTGCGCATCGGCAGTGGCGGTCAGCGCCAGCCGCGGCACATCCGCAAAGGCGTCCATCAGCGGCTGGAGCAAGCGATAGTCCGGCCGGAAATCATGCCCCCATTCGCTGACGCAATGTGCCTCGTCGATCGCGAAGAGGCTGAGCCTGCTCTCGCTGAGCAGCTCCCGGAACGACTGGTGGGAGGCGCGCTCCGGCGCCACGTACAGCAGGTCGAGCTCACCCCGCCGGACCCGCGCGACGGTCTCGGCCCGGTTCTGGTCCACGGAGGTCAAAGTCGCCGCTCGTATGCCCACCGCTTCCGCCGCCCGCAGCTGATCCTGCATCAGCGCGATCAGCGGCGATACGACGACGCAGCACCCCTCCATCATCACGGCCGGTAGCTGATAGCACAAGGACTTG
>DASTLZ010000126.1:0-3577 GCA_035714425.1 Sphingomonas sp. | reverse complement strand
GTGTGGGTGGCCGGGTGGGGGAGCGGGCCGGCACCGCCCTTACCCAAGCCGAGGCGAAATCAGGCGGCGATGGGGAAGCGCAGCATGCGGTTTTCCACCGGCACCAGCGCTTCGGCGCCGCCGCCGACCGCGCGGACGATTTCGGGATGGGTGACGTCGAGGCCGCCGGTGAGCGATCCGAACGCGGGCAGGATCAGCTTGCGCGCGGTGGCGACGAAACAGCGGCGGGCGACCTGACGACCACGCACGCGCACCCGGAACTTGGGATGGAAATGGCCCGACAGCTCGTGGCGGACTTCGCCGATGCGGGCTTCGTGGCGCAGGACCAGGCCGTCCACCTCGGCTTCGTCGACGACCGATCCGCCGCAATGATCGGCAACGACCGGATCGTGGTTGCCGGTGATCCACGTCCAGCGCGTCGCCCCGGTCAGCGCGCGCAGCGTGTCGCGCGCCGCGATCGGCAGGCGATCGCACCCGGCCGGGTCGTGGAAGCTGTCGCCCAGGCACCAGATTTCGCGCGCCGCGGTGGCCGCGACCAGCGCCGACAGATCGGCCAGCGTCGCCACCGTGTCATAGGGCGGCAGCATCTGGCCGCTGCCGGCGAACCAGCTCGCCTTTTCGAAATGCAGGTCCGCGACCAGCAGCGCGCGGCGTTGGGGCCAGTATAGCGCCCCCCCGGGAAGCGCCCGCCACTCCTGCCCACCGAACGAAAAGGGAACCATGTCCCGGCCATGCAATGCCCGCCGGCGCAGATCAAGCGTTTGCGTCGGCGCGCGATACGCGTAAAGCGCGCCGTCCTCCAAGGTGTCCGACCTTCATGTCTTCGCCTGCCTCATCCAGCGACTCCGCCGCCGCAACCGCGCGCCATCCTGCTATGGTCGCGCTGACCATCGGGGCGATCGGCGTCGTGTTCGGCGATATCGGCACCAGCCCGCTGTACGCGTTTCGCGAGGCGCTGGGCCAGTCGGCGGCGGGGGGGATCGACGCGTCGGAGATATTGGGCGTGCTCAGCCTGGCCCTGTGGTCGCTGATCCTGGTCGTCACGCTGAAATACGTCATGTTCCTGATGCGCGCCGACAATCAGGGCGAGGGCGGCGTGCTGGCGCTGGCCGCGCTGGCCAAGCGCGCGCTGGGCATGCGATCGCGCATCGCCATCGTCCTGGGCGCGGCGGGCGCGGCGCTGTTCTACGGCGATGCGATCATCACGCCCGCGCTGTCGGTGCTGTCGGCGATGGAGGGGCTGCGCACCATCCCCAGTACCGCGCATATCTTCGACGAGAATGCGGTGCGCTCGCTGACCATCGTGATCCTGATCGCGCTGTTCTTCATCCAGTCGCGCGGCACGGCGCAGGTGTCCAGGCTGTTCGGGCCGGTGTGCATCGCGTGGTTCCTGGCGCTGG
The DNA here is from genome assembly GCA_035714425.1 of Sphingomonas sp. Lineage (GTDB taxonomy): Bacteria > Pseudomonadota > Alphaproteobacteria > Sphingomonadales > Sphingomonadaceae > Sphingomonas. The sequence goes on along the minus strand of DASTLZ010000126.1, from coordinate 2,177 downwards.
GCGCGCTGGGCATCTGGCACATCGCCGACGAGCCTTCGATCGCGCGCGTCGTGTGGCCGGGCTATGCGGTGTCGTTCATGGCGACCCACGGCACCCCCGGGCTGTTCGTGCTGGGCGCGGTGTTCCTGACGGTGACCGGCGCGGAAGCGCTGACCGCCGACATGGGGCATTTCGGCCGCTTCCCGATCCGGCTCGGCTGGTTCGTGCTGGTCCTGCCCGCGCTGGTGCTGAACTATCTAGGCCAAGGGGCGTTCGCGCTCGCGACGCTGGAACGCGCCACCGCCAGCGGCACACCGTTCACCAATGCCGACTGGTTCTTCCTGATGGCGCCCGACGCCTTGCGACCGTGGCTGGTCGTGCTGGCCGGCGCCGCCACCGTCATCGCCAGCCAGGCCGTCATCACCGGCGCGTTCTCGCTGACCCAGCAGGCGATCCAGCTGGGCCTGTTGCCGCGGCTGCGCATCCGCCAGACCTCCGCCGATTTCGCCGGGCAGATCTATCTGCCCGCGGTCAATTGGCTGTTGCTGGCCGGCGTGCTGATCCTGGTGGTGCAGTTCAAGACGTCGTCGGCGATGGCCGCGGCCTATGGCATCGCCGTGACGGGGACGATGGTGGTGACCACCTGCCTGGCGTATATCGTCGTGCGGCACCGCTGGAACTGGTCGCGCCCGGTCGCGATCGCGGTCGTCCTGCCGTTCCTGATGCTCGACCTGGTGTTCTTCGGCGCGAACATCCTGCGCGTGATCGAAGGCGGCTGGGTGCCGCTGGTGATCGCGTGCGCGGTCGGGCTGCTCATCAATACCTGGATGCGCGGGCGCAGCATCGTCGGCGCGTTCGAAAAGCGCCAGGCGATCCCGCTCGCCGATCTGGCCGCCGCGCTCGAACGCCGCCCGCCCGAGCGCGTCCCCGGCACCGCGGTGTTCCTGACCGCCAACCCGGCGGCTGCACCCGGCGCGCTGCTCCACAATCTGAAGCACAACAAGGTGCTGCACGCGCGCAACGTGATCTGCAGCATCCGCACCGCCGACCGCCCCGTCGTGCCCGAAGCGGACCGCGCCACCGTCGAGCGGATCGACGATGCCTTCACCAAGGTCGTGCTGAACTACGGCTTCATGGAAAGCCCCAACGTGCCGCAGGATCTGGGCAACCACCTGGGCGTCGACGGGCCGGCGGAGCGCCGCGGCGGCGACGATATGCGCACGTCGTTCTTCATCGGCCGCAACACGATCAAGCCCGAAGCCGAAAAAGGCATGCCGCCGTGGCAGGACCGGCTGTTCATGTTCCTGCAACGCAACGCCAGCGACCCGACGGATTTCCTGAAGATCCCGCCCGGTAAGGTGCTGGAACTGGGCGAACAAGTTACCGTCTAGAGTTTAGCGGCTGGCTGGAGCCGCGCGGAAGAACCAGCTTTGCAAGCGGGCCACCCACGTCTTCAAAACGTGGCGCCAGCGCTCTGTTCAACGGCCTGTTAACCACCGAACCCTATCCGGTTCGCCTGGGTTCAGGGAATTGCGCGATGAAGGTTCTGGAAAACGTCAAGATAGCGCCCAAGATCATCGCGTTGCTGATGATGCTGGGCGCCGTCACGATCTTCGTCGCAGCGTTCGGGGCATCGCGTTTGATGACGGCCGACGCCGCCTACGGCGAGTTGACCAAGCAGAAGGCCGCAGCCGCACTGGCGCACGGCCGGGTGCATCAGCGGATGACGGGCATGTTGTACAATGGCTATCAGGTGCTGGTCCTCGATGGCGCCAGCCCACAGGCACGCGCCGCAGCAGATCAGGCCGAAGGGATTATCGCCAGGCATTGCAGCGGCTGGACGAAGCCGATGCCGCGCTGCCTGGGGATGCGATGACGAAGCGCCTGCGCCAAGAGCTTGGTGCGCTTCACAAGATCGTCGAACCGGCGGTCGACCTGGGGCTCAGCAACCGCAATGATGAGGCGCAACGGCTGTTGCGCGCGGGCGACGCGCTGGACAAGATCTATTCGCCGGCGATCCGTGCCTATCTCACCGCGCGCGCGACGGAGAATCGCACGATTTCCAGCGATCTCTCCGCAACGGCACGGAGCACCCGGTCGACGCTCTGGATGCTGGCGATCGGCAGCATCCTTGTGGTGGGTGGCATCGCGATCTGGATCACGCGCAAGGCCATCACCGGCCCGCTGTCGCGGCTGCA
>DASTLZ010000125.1:0-5903 GCA_035714425.1 Sphingomonas sp. | reverse complement strand
CGAAGGGTCTTGCCGATCTGGAAAAGTTCCTCGCCACCGCCCCCAGCGAGAAGATCGATCTGGCGTTCGGTAAAAGCGCTCGCCAGGCGCAGACCGGCCCGATCGCCGCACCGTCCTCGCTCAACGTCGATACGATCAACGGCAAGCCGCTGTTGAAGGAGCGTGATGATCCGTTGGAAGGCGTCACGGGGAATGAGAAGCTGACGATCTCGTTGGCCAGCGCCGACGGGAAAAAAGCGACGTTCGCCGTCGATCTGTCGACGATCGCAACGCCGCCGACGCTGGAAAAGGTCTCCAACGCCATCAACGCAGTGATCTCCGCGGAATCGCGCACGAATCCCGACGGCACGGTTCAAAAGGATGCGAAGGGCGACCCCGTTCCGCAATGGAGCGTGAAGTTGGTGCCGACCAAGATCGGCGAAAAATGGGGTCTGTCGGTGCAGCGCGGCGGGTTCGAAACCATTTCGATCGATCAGGTCGATGCGCCGGATGCGGTCATGGTCGCCAACGGCGTCGCGTCTTCGATGACGATGGTCGACGGCCGTCTCGTCACGCCGGCAGTCACGACGCAGGTCATCCGGCTCAACGATCCGTCGAACACCATGACGCGGCTGAACATGACGACGCTCAACGCGGTCGATCGCGACGCGACCGAGCGGCAAAGGCTGTCATCGGAAGCCGACATCACAGGGAAGATCAAGGCGACCAATGTCGATGCCTCGCTGCGTACCCAGGCGATGGTCAGCGATGCAAAAGGCAACAGCTATCTGATCGGCACCACGGCCGGCGACCTCGGCGGCAGCCGTTCGGATGGGCAGGACGACATGGTCGTCACCAAATTGGACAGCGAAGGCAAGACGGTCTGGCAGCGCAATCTGGGCACTGCCGGTGCCGCCACCGGCGCGGCGATCTCGATCGATCCCAAGACCGGCGGTGTCGTCGTCGCGGCGACGGTCACCGGCGGGATCGACGGAAACAACGCCGACGGCGACATGTTCGTCGCGCGCTTCAGCGATACCGGCGAGGAGACGAGTTCCACGCTGATCCGCCAGGTCGGCACGGACACCGCGACCGCGATCGTGGCTGCCGCGGACGGCACCATCTATGTCGGCGGTCGCACGCCGGATAACGGCGGCGACGGCTATATCGCGCGTATCGACGCCCTGGGCAGACTTTCGGAACGTCGCGTGATCGGCGGGCCGACCACCGGCGTGGCGGGTAGCGAGACCGTGAAGTCGCTGGCGATCGGCAGCGACGGCAAGCTGCTCGCGCTGACGGGAGGAAGCGGTAGTTCGGTGCTGCGCAAGCTGGACGGCGCCGCGCTGGCCGAGGACGTCGCGTCGATCGATGTCGGCACGGGCGACGCACGGGCGATGGCCGTCGGCGCCGATGGCCAGATCGCGGTCGTCGGCGCCGCGACATCCGGCCAAGACCGCAACGCATTCCTGGCGCGCATCGATGCCAAACTGACGGAGGCCAAGGTGACGACGATCGGCGGCACCGCCGACGATCAGGCCGACAGCGTGTCCTTCCTCGGCACCGATATCTACGTCGGCGGGCGGACCAGCGGCACGCTGGGCGAAACGAAGACCGGCACCGTCGATGCGTTCGTCGCCCGCATCGATGCGGCGACCGGCACGCTGGAAAAGACCCAGCAATTCGGCACCCTCAGCAGCAACGCGCAACCGGTTCAGGTGTCCGCTATCAAGGGCGGCAACAGCGTACTGGGCGCTCTCGGCCTGAACCGCGGGATGCTGTCGCCCACCGACGGGGTGTCGCTGCAGGCGCAGACGAGCCTGCGTCCGGGCGACGAATTCTCGCTCAAGTTGGCCGGCCGCGCGGTGAAGAAGATCACGATCGAGGAAGGCGACACGCTGACCAAGCTGGCCGACAAGGTCCGCACTGCGCTGGGCACGCGGGCCGCCAGCGTGACGACCCCGTTCAAGGACGGCGAACGCAGCCTGCGGATCGATGTGAAGGCGGGCCAATCGATCCAGCTGATCGCGGGTGCGGATGGCCGCGACGCCCTGGAGAAGCTGGGCCTGGACGCACGCCGCATCTCGGCCCCCGCCCCGGTCGCGGATGACGCGCCAAAGGTCCGGCCGGGCGGCACCTATGGGCTGGGGCTGAGCGAAGCGCTGCAACTTTCCACGAAAAACGATGCGAAAAACGCGCTCGGGAAGATCGAACAGGCGATTTCCTATACGCAAACCGCGTATCGCTCGCTGTATTGGGACGAAACCAAGGCAAAATTGGTCGATGTCCAGGCGGGTAACGGCAAGAAGGGCGGATCGATCGCGGTCGAGAAGAAGCAGCTCGCCAATTACCAGGCCGCGCTCAGCCGCCTGTCCTCGCCTTCCACCAGCATCGGATTCTGACGCGATGAGCGACGGCCTTCCTTCGATCCTGCAAGGGATCGGCGCGGAAATGAAGCATCTGGCCGAACGCCAGCGGGTGATCGCGCAGAATATCGCGAACGCCGACACGCCGGGCTACAAGGCCCGCGAAGTCGACAGGCCGGATTTCTCTGCTCTATTAGCGCAGCACGATGGCGGCGCCAGCGCCGGCACGCCGCGCATCGCCCGCCCCCGGGTTCAGCTGACCGCGGGCATGACGGCGCTGGGCGCACGCGCGCCGGCCAGCGGCGACGGCACCCGCCTGGACCACGACGTCAGCGAGACCAAGCCGGACGGCAACAACGTGACGCTCGAGGATCAATTGCTGAAGATGGGCCAGTTGCAGGCCGATTTCACCGCGATGACCGGCCTGTATCGTAAGCAGCAGGGATTGTTGAAGACCGCACTCGGCAAAGGCGGCGGATAACCCTATTGGGGCGCGTCGCGTTCGGCCTTGGCCACTTCGACGCGTACCCGCAATTCGATCTCGCGCGCGATCCCCGCCAGCGCCGGATCGTCGGGTATCGCAAACCCGTCGGCCCATGCCTCCAGTTCGCGCAGTCGCCCCGGCGGCACCGCGCCCGCGGCCAGCGCATCGCGCAGCCGTTCCAGCATCGACAGCCCCTTGTCCGCAGACGCCGCCGCGCGTCGACGGCGATCCGCCGGGCCGTCCATCGCGGCCAGTGCGATCAGCATATCGACCGACGTCGCCGGCCGCGTCACCCCCGCCAGCGATCCGGCGGACGCAGCGACGGCCGCCGCAGGCGGCAATGGCGGCACGGCAGGTTCGGGAAAGGCCGCCCGCGCATCATGGCGCGTGGCACCGGTTGGACGGACTCCGTTCGGGAGGATCGGCTGCGACCCGTCGATGCGCATTTTTGCGGCCCTGCACCCCAGCTGAACCCGAAGGCTATCCTATAACGAGGGGTAAGTAAAACAGTCGGGAAGACCTTGCCCATGCGCTTGTGCCGCGCCGCCGCTCTGGCCGCCGCGTTCCTCGTTTCGCTCCTCGCCGCTCCGGCAGTCGCGGGGCCGCGGGTCAAGGATATCGTGGACGTCCAGAACGTCCGCCCCAACCAGCTCGTCGGCTATGGCCTGGTCGTCGGCCTTGCCGGGACCGGCGATCGCACCCGCAACGCGCCCTTCACCGAACAGTCGCTGCAATCGATGCTGGAGCGGATGGGCGTCAACGTCCGCGACGTGCAGATGAAGCCCGCCAACGTCGCCGCCGTCTCCGTCACCGCCACGCTCCCGGCGTTCGCGCGCGCCGGATCGACGATCGACGTGCAGGTCTCGGCACTGGGCGATGCCACCAACCTTCAAGGGGGCACCCTGCTCGTCTCGTCGCTGCGCGGCCTGGACGGCGAAATCTACGCGGTCGCACAAGGGCCGGTCGCCGTCTCCGGCTTCAAGGCGACCGGCGCGGGCGCCAGCGTCAGCCGCGGCGTCGCGACTTCGGCACGGATCGCCGGCGGCGCCATCGTCGAGCGCGAGGTCCCCTTCGTCCTGCGCAGCGCAACCACCCTGAAGCTGGCGCTGAAGAACCCCGACCTGGCCACCGCGCGGCACATCGCGGCCGCGGTCAACGACCGGTTCCACGGCCGCGCGACCGTCCTCGATCCCGGCACCGTCGAACTGGCGCCCGGCGGCAGCTACAAGGGCGATGTCGTCGACCTGCTCGGCGAAGTCGAAAACCTGACGGTGGACGTCGATCAGCCTGCGCGCATCGTCATCAACGAAGCCTCCGGCACCGTCGTGATGAACGGCAACGTCAAATTGAGTCCGGTGGCGATCGCGCAAGGCGGGCTGACGATCAGCGTCACCGAAACGCCGGTCGCGTCGCAGCCCGCGCCCTTGTCGCAAGGCGAGACGGTGGTGCTGCCGCGCACCGGCATCGCCGTCGACGAAGGCAAGAAGGGGTCGTTGGCGATGGTCGGCGGCGCGTCGCTGCAAGCGTTGGTCAGCGGGCTGAACACGCTGGGCGTCACGCCCCGCGACCTCATCACCATCCTCCAGGCGGTCAAAAGCGCAGGCGCGCTCCAGGCCGAGATCGAAGTGCAATAATGGCCATTCAGCCGACCCAGTCCGCCACCGCGCCCATCGCGGCGAGAGCGGTCCCCAATGATCGCGCGTTGAAGACCGCGAAGGACTTCGAATCGGTCTTCATCGGTCAGATGACCAAGATCATGATGGAAACCGCGGCGCCGCAGGACGGCACCTTTTCCGGCGGCCACGGCGAGGAGATGTTTCGCGGCGTCATGGCCGAACAGCTGGGCGGGGCGATCGTCGCGCGCGGCGGGCTGGGGCTGACGCCCGTCGTCCTCGATCAGATCGCACGCATGCAGGGGGACGCCAATGTCCGTTGAACTGCTCGAAGCGCTGGCGTCGCTGTCGTCGATCATCAACGAAGAGAACGATCGGCTGGTCCGCCCCATCCGCCACCCCGATCTGCCCGCTTTGGTCGAAGCCAAGCTGCGCCTGACGGGACAGGTCGAGGCGGAAAGCAGCCGGCTGATGCGCGAAGACCCCGATTGGATGGACGCGCTCGCACCCGAATTGCGCGACGGCCTGCGCCTGGGGTTCGAGACGCTGATTCGCCGACTGGAAGTGAACGGCCGTCTGCTGGAACGACGAATCGCGCTGTGCGACGAAATCGTCGGCGCCATCACCGCGGAGGCGCAGCGCCTGTCGGGCGCATGCAGCGCCGTCTACGGCGTGCACGGTACGCTGAAGGCGACGCGGATGCCGGCGCCGATTTCGGTGAACAGCCAGTTCTGACGATTAGCACCGCCTTAACCCTTTGCAATCTAGACAGAAATATCTGATCTGTCAGGAAAGTTTTGCAATGAAGGTTCTGGAAAACGTAAAGATCGCGCCCAAGATCATCGCTCTGTTGCTGATGCTGGGTGCCGTCACGATATTTGTCGCAGCGTTCGGAGCGTCTCGTTTGATGACCGCCGACGCCGCCTACGGTCAGCTGACGGATCAGAGGGCTGCAGTCGCCCTGGCGCAGGGCCGGGTGCATCAGCGGATGACGGGCATGTTGTACAACGCCTATCAGGCGCTGGTCCTCGACGGCGCCAGCCGTGAAGCACGTGCCGCAGCGGATCAAGCTGAAGAAGATCACCGCCAGGCGTTGCAGCGTCTGGACGACGCCGATGCCGCGCTGCCGGGCGATTCGATGACGGGTCGCCTGCGCCGCGACCTCGATGCGCTTCACAAGATCACGCAACCCGCGCTCGAGATGGCGCTCCAGAACCGCGACGCCGAGGCGACGCAAATGCTGCGCGCCGGTGACGCGATGGACAAGACGTACTCACCCGATCTCCGCGCCTATCTCACCGCGCGCTCCAAGGACAATCGTCAGATTTCCAGCGATCTCTCCGCAACGGCACGGAGCACCCGGTCGACGCTCTGGATGCTGGCGATCGGCAGCATCCTTGTGGTGGGTGGCATCGCGATCTGGATCACGCGCAAGGCCATCACCGGCCCGCTGTCGCGGCTGCA
>DASTLZ010000124.1:0-4996 GCA_035714425.1 Sphingomonas sp. | reverse complement strand
GCCCCCGCCAGTTCGATCCACCAATGCCGCGCCGCGATGGCCTGCCCGCAATCGCGGCACCGCCCGCGCAAGGCGACGGCGCTCACCACCGGCACCAGATCGCGCGCGCGCAGCGTCGCCCCACACGCATCGCACGCCGATCGCCCGCGCATAACCGATCGTCCTTGCGGCCACCGCGCCGTCAGCGCCGCGACGAAGCTCCCCGCGATCGCCCCCAGCACCCCCAGCGCCAGCGCCCACCAGGCGATATCGGAAAGCGCGGCCATGCACCGGCTCTAGCCGCGTGCGTCGCCGTCGCCTACATCGCGGTCAAAATTGGAGAGCATGCCCGTGGCCCATGATCCTGTCGTCATCCTGTCCTACGCCCGCACCCCGATGGGCTCGTTCACCGGCGCGCTGTCCGGCGCCACCGCGACCGAATTGGGCGCGACCGCGGTTGCCGGGGCGGTGGCGCGCGCGGGCGTGTCCGCCGCCGATGTCGAACGCATCTACATGGGCTGCGTCCTCCCCGCCGGTCTCGGCCAGGCGCCCGCGCGGCAGGCTGCGATCGGCGCAGGGCTCGGCGATCATGTCGAGGCCACCACGGTCAACAAGATGTGCGGATCGGGGATGCAGGCGGCGATCCTTGGCGCCGACGCGCTCGCCGCGGGATCGATCGACCTGCTGGTCGCAGGCGGCATGGAGAGCATGACCAACGCGCCGTACCTGTCGCGCAAGCACCGCGGCGGCGCGCGCATCGGCCACGACACGATGTACGACCATATGTATCTCGACGGGCTCGAAGACGCCTATGAACCCGGCCGGCTGATGGGCCATTTCGCCGAGGACACCGCGCTCGACTATCAGTTCACCCGCCAGGCGATGGACGATTACGCGATCGAGTCGCTCACCCGCGCCCAGCGCGCGCAGCGGTCGGGCGCGTTCGACCGCGAGATCGTCGCGGTCGAGGTGAAGACCCGCAAGGGCACCGACACGATCAGCCTCGACGAACAGCCCGCCAAGGGCGACATCGCCAAGATCCCGACGCTGAAGCCTGCGTTCTCGAAGGAAGGCACGATCACCGCGGCGAACGCCTCGTCGATCTCCGACGGCGCGGCGGCGCTGGTGCTGACCCGCGCCAGCGTCGCCGAGCGCCTGGGGCTGACGCCGATCGCGCGCATCGTCAGCCATGCCGCGCACGCCCACGCGCCCGCGCTGTTCACCACCGCGCCGGTGTTCGCGATGAAGAAGGCCCTGGAACGCGCCGGCTGGAGCAAGGACGATGTCGACCTGTTCGAGGTCAACGAAGCCTTCGCTGCGGTGGCGATGATCGCGATGCGCGATCTCGGGCTCGATCACGCGCGGGTCAACGTCAACGGCGGCGCCTGCGCGCTCGGCCACCCGATCGGCGCCAGCGGCGCGCGCATCCTGGCGACCTTGCTGTCGGCGCTGGAGACCAACGGCCAGCGCCGTGGCCTGGCGTCGCTCTGCATCGGCGGCGGCGAGGCGACCGCGATGGCGGTGGAGCTGATGAACTGAGGCTTCCGGCAACCCCGCTCCACGACCCCGGCGAAGGCCGGGGCCCAGGTGAGAAGGCCGTAGTGTCGGAGTGCCGCCCACTACCATCGATGTCTTCGAACTGGGCCGCGGCCTCCGCCGGGGTGGAGCTTGAACACACGGCCATCCTACGCCAACAGTCTCGCCTTTAGCAGGTCCTTCTCCCGCCCAAACGTCAGCAGCAGCTCGCGCAACTCCGCGCGTGAAGGCACTGCCACCACACCGACGTCGAGCGTGAGCAACTCCCGCGTAACGGGCCAGACGCGCCGCCACGCACCTTCACGCCGCACGTGAAAGTCGGCCATCAATTCCACCGCGAGGGGTGACATGTCCCACCGCGCGAAAACCCCGGAATGAAATAGCAAATCACTCACACTGGTGATTTGCGCGAGGCGCAGCCGGTGGATCACCGCTCGCGCGTCGTTTGCGCTACACAGCACATCGACGTCGGCTACCTCGACCGGGTATCCGCCGTGCAACGCCACCGCAGCGCTGCCGATGACCCACCAGGGATCACGCGTGACCTGCATCACGGCGGCCACTTCGCCAAGCGTCGCTGCGAGCACCTCGTTCAGGGCAGCACCTCGCCACCGTCGACGCCCCACAAGCCGGCGATCTGCACGAAGCCAGCCTGCCCCATCACATCCAACCGGCACCAGCCCCCACCACATTGCGACAGCCGCCCGACCACCCCAGGCGCTGCTCGCCACAGCAATTTGGCGGAGGTCGTCGGGCGCTCGCGCATCGCGATCGGCTGCGGTGCCCTGACGATCGCGGTCCGCACCTCGCTCAGCAGATTGGCCTGCATCCAACCTTGCGTCCCGTCCGGGTCCTCGATCTGCCGCCACTCCTTGAGGACCCGCACGACCTTCACCGGCAAACCGCTGCGCTGATACAGCCAGCTCGCCGGATACGTGCGTCCCGGCCCCGTCCGCATCCGCGCGCGACTGGCAGAAATCGACGCCAGATACGGCACTTGCCGCTTTTTCTGGGCAAGGAGTGGCAGAGGCAGGACGAGCGCCAGAATGACGGCGGCGGAAAACGTGTTGCGCATGCCTGCGACCCTAACGCCAAGCACGTTCCGGCTTCAACCGCCTGCGACCGGCAGTTGACGGATGCCGACGTGCTTGCCAAGCCGCGCGGATGACGGAACGCCGCTGTCCGAACCCCAAAGTCGTCGTCACGCGCGAGTTGCCGGACCTCATCATGGACCGGATGGCCGCCCTGTTCGACGCAACGCTCCACCGCGGCGACCACGCGCTCGACCGCGCCGAACTCGCCGCGGCGATGCGCGATTGCGACGTGCTGGTCCCCACCGTCACCGACACGATCGACGCGGAGTTGATCGCAGGCGCCGGCGATCGGCTGCGCCTGATCGCCAATTTCGGGGCGGGGGTGAACCACATAGACCTGAAAGCCGCCCGCGCCCGCCGGATCATCGTGACGAACACCCCCGGTGTCCTGACCGAGGATACCGCGGACATGACGATGGCGTTGATCCTATCGGTTCCGCGCCGGTTGGCGGAGGGTGAAAAGCTCGTTCGCTCCGGGGCTTGGACCGGCTGGAGCCCCGGCGGGATGCTGGGCCACCGGATCGGCGGCAAGGCGCTGGGCATCGTCGGCATGGGGCGTATCGGCCAGGCGGTGGCGCGGCGCGCCCGCGCCTTTGGCCTGTCGATCCATTATCATAACCGCCACCGCCTGCCCAAGGTCGTGGAGGCGGAATTCGGCGCGCAATGGCATCCCCATCTCGACGAGATGCTGTCGGCGGCGGACATCGTCACCATCCACACGCCGCGCAACGCGGACAGTGAAAACCTGATCGACGCCCGCCGCATCGCGCTGATGCGCCCCCACGTCTACCTCATCAACGCCAGCCGCGGCGGCATCGTGGACGAGGACGCGCTGACCGATGCGCTGGAGAATGGCCGACTCGCCGGCGCCGGGCTGGACGTTTGGCGGCACGAGCCGGCGATCGATCCGCGTCTGCTGGCGCTGCCCAACGTGGTGATGACGCCGCACATGGGCTCCGCGACGTATGAAGGACGTGTCGCAACCGGTGAGAAAGTCATGGCGAACATCCGCATGTGGGCCGACGGCCACCGCCCACCGGATCAGGTGCTGGAAGGGTGGGCGTAAAATAATCCCCGCCGGTCGATTGGATATTCTGCTATGATGAGGACGTGACCACGACCGCCCTTCCGCATTACTTTCCGATCGGCATCGATCCGGCCGACATCGACTTCATGGGCCATGTCAACAACGCCAGCTATCTGAAGTGGGTGCAGGAGGCCGTTGTCAGCCATTGGCAACGGCTGGCGCCCGCAGAAGCGGTCGCCCAGCATCTATGGGTCGCGGTGAAGCACGAGATCACGTACCGGAAGCCTGCCTTCCTCGACGATGACGTCATCGCCACGGTCATCCTCGAAAAAGTGCAAGGCGCGCGGGCCTTTTACGAGACGATCATCAAGCGGGGCGAAGACGTGCTGGCCGAGGTGAAATCGAGCTGGTGCTGCCTCGACGCGCAGACCATGCGGCCCGCGCGGCTGGCGCAAAGCGTCGTGGAGCATTTCTTTCCCAAGGGGTGACCGCGCTATTTCGGCAACCGCCGCACCAGCGCACTGGTATCCTGTCGCGCGCCGCCCATCTGCTGCACCTCGGCATAGAATTGATCGACCAGCGCCGTGACCGGCAGCACCGCCTGGTTCTTCCGCGCTTCCTCAAGTGCTAGCCCCAAGTCCTTGCGCATCCAGTCGATCGCGAACCCGAAGTCGAACCGATCCTCGCTCATCGACTGCCAGCGATTGACCATCTGCCAGCTCTGCGCTGCCCCGCCGGAGATCGCGTCCAGCACCTTGTCGGTATCGAGCCCGCTTTTCTGCGCGAAACGCAGCGCTTCGGCGACACCCTGAATGACGCCGGCGATGGCGATCTGGTTGCACATCTTGGTCTGCTGACCCGCACCCGCTTCGCCGACATGGACGATGCGCGCGGCATAGGCCTGCATCAACGGCGCCGCCGCCGCGACCGCGTCCACCGTGCCACCGCACATGATCGCCAGCTTTCCACTCTCCGCCCCCGCCTGACCGCCCGACACCGGCGCATCGACGACCAAGCCCCGCGCGGCCGCCAGCCGGCGCGCGATCGACGCGGACACCGTGGTGTGATCGACGAACACCGCATCCTCACGCATCGCGGCGAAAACACCGTCCGTACCCTGCGTCACCGTGGCCAGATCGTCATCGTTGCCGACGCATGCGAAGACCGCGTCCGCACCTTCCGCAGCTTGCGCAGGGGTGTCGGCGACGGCGAGCCCCGTCGCTTCGGCCTTGGCGCGGGTGCGATTGAAGACGGTCACATCGTGCCCCGCCGCCGCCAGATGCCCCGCCATCGGCGCGCCCATCACGCCGGTCCCGATAAATGCCAGTTTCGCCATGCCCCGCCCTTAGCGCAGGCGACA
>DASTLZ010000123.1:0-10484 GCA_035714425.1 Sphingomonas sp. | reverse complement strand
ACACCTGCCCGCGCCCGCGCAGCCGATCGAACAGCGCGGCACGGCGCAGCGGATCGAGGTGCGCGGCGACTTCGTCGAGCAGCAGTACGGGGGGCCGCCCGATGTGCCCGGCGACCAGTTCGGCATGCGCCAGCATGATGCCCAGCAGCAGCGCCTTCTGCTCGCCGGTCGATGCCATTGCTGCGGGTTGCGCCTTCTCGACATGGACGACCGCCATGTCGGCGCGGTGTGGCCCCGCCAGCGTGCGGCCGGCGGCGGCATCGCGCGTCCGGCCGCGGCGCAGCGCATCGGCCAGATCGGCGACGTCCGCATCGCCCTCCCCGTCGACCGCGATCGTCGCGCCGGGAAAGGCGCCGGGCGGTTGGTCGGCGAGGCGCGCACCGAGCAGCGCGACGGTGCGGGCGCGCGCGTCGGCGATCGCCGCGCCATGCTCCGCCATGCGCGCTTCCAGCGCGGTCAGCCATTGGGGATCGGGCGCGGCCTCGGTCAACAGGCGGTTGCGCGCGCGCATCGCCGCTTCGTAGCGGGTCGTGTCGACGGCATGGCCGGGGAACAGCGCGAAGACCAGCCGATCCAGGAACCGGCGCCGCTCGCCCGCGCCTTCCAGGAACAGCCGGTCCATCGCCGGGGTCAGCCACAGCAATGTCACCCGCTCGGCCAGCGCCGCCGCGGTGGCACCGGCGCCATTGACGCGGACCAGCCGGCGTTCGGGCGCCGCGCTTTGCGTGCCGGTGGCCAGCGCGGTGTCGTCGGCCAGCGTGGCGGCGACGCCGAACCCGCCCGGGCCGCCGATCCGCGCCATCGCCGACAGGCTCGCGCGGCGCAGGCCCCGGCCCGGGGCGAGCAGCGACAAGGCTTCCAGCACATTGGTCTTGCCCGCGCCATTGGCACCGGTCAGCACCACGAAGCCGCCACCCGGCGCCAGCGTCAGCCCGGCGTGGTTGCGAAAATCGGTCAGGACGAGGCGCGCGAACATCGGAGGAGCTTCTGTAGCGATGCGCGCAGTTTACGCGAGTGGTGCGGTATCGAGTGGCGCGGGGTCCGCGGTTCGCCTAAACGCCACCCGGTGTTCGCCGCCATCCTCCTGTCCGCCCTGGCGATGACGGTCATCGTCGCGGTGCGCTATCTGATCGCATCGGGCGGGTTCGCGCTGGCGACGCGCGCGAAGCATCCGCGGCTGTACGCCGGGCTGGATGCGCAGATGCGGCGCGAGATCGCGTGGAGTCTGGCATCGGCGGCGATCTACGGCGTGCCGGCGGGCGTCGTCGCCTGGGGCTGGCAGGCGCACGGCTGGACGCGGGTGTATACCAATGTGCACGCGATGCCGCTGTGGTATCTGCCGGTGTCGGTGTTCGCCTATCTGTTCGCGCACGACACCTGGTTCTATTGGACGCACCGCTGGATGCACCGGCCCGAACCGTTCCGCCGCGCCCACGCCGTCCATCACGCCAGCCGACCGCCGACCGCATGGGCCGCGATGGCGTTCCACCCGATCGAGGCGCTCAGCGGGGCTGTGGTAATTCCGCTACTGGTCTTTGCGATTCCAATCCACGTCGCCGCCCTCGGGGTGGTGCTCACCGTCATGACGGTTATGGGGGTGACCAATCACATGGGCTGGGAAATCTTTCCCCGCGTCTTGTGGTCCGGGCGGCTGGGCGGTTGGCTCATCACGGCGAGCCACCATCAGCGGCATCACGAGCGATATGGATGCAATTATGGCCTCTACTTCCGCTTCTGGGATCGACTGTGCGGCACCGATGGCGGCATCGGCGATTTCGCCAAGGCGCATGCTAAGGCGTATTCGCGGAATGGGTGAACGCCGCTTACGCGCCGCGGCGCTGCTGCTCGCGGCCGTGCCGGCGATGGGGGCGATGCCCGTCGCGCGACTTCATGTCGCGGTCGATCACCTGCGCTCGACCAAGGGCATGCTGCGCTTGTGCCTGACGGCGGACCCGGACAATTTTCCCGCCTGCGTCGACGATGCCGATGCGACGACGCGCTCGGTGCCCGCCGGCGTCCACGCCATCCGCTTCGATGCGCTTCCGGTCGGCAATTATGCGCTGGCGGTGATCCACGACGAAAACGACAACAAGAAGCTGGATACGCTGGCGGGCATTCCGCGCGAAGGCTTCGGCTTTTCGCGCAATCCGCCGATCGGCTTCGGCGCGCCGCGCTTCGCCGCCGCGCGCTTCGCGCTGTCGGGTGATGCAGGCGTGCAACAGGTCAGGATGCGCTACATTTTCTGAACGGGCGGCGCAGGACACAAAGCGGGGTGGTTGCGTTACGCAGCGGTAACAATCGACCATCGGAGCCGCCCGTGCGCATCGCATCCTCCTCCATCGCCGCTGCCCTTTTCGCGCTGGCGACCTGCTCCGGCGCAGCGCAGGCGCAAACCTCCGCGCAGCCCGCCGCACCGCCCGCGCCCAGTCCGGATGTCGGCATGTCGGGCAACCGCGTCACCCTGGCGCTGGGCGTCGCGTCGCTTCCCGATTACGAAGGGGCAGACGACAATCAGATCACGCCCGGCGCCGCCGCCATCGGCACGCTGGGCGGATATGATTTCTTCACCCGCGGCACCAACCTGTACGTCGATCTCGTCAAGGACGAGGGCGGACCGGGCACGCATTTCGAATTGGGCCCCGTCGCCGGCGTGCGGTTGCAGCGCAACAACCTGAACGCCATCGACGATCGCCAGGTGCGCGCGCTGGGCAAGATCGACACGGCGTACAATCTGGGCGCGTCGGTCGGCGTATCGCACACCGGCGTCATCACCAGCGAATACGACACGATCACCGCACGCGTCGCCTATGTCGGCGACGTGTCGGGGGGCGCGGGCAGCTATGTCGTCACCCCCCAGATCAACTACACCACGCCCCTGTCGATCCGCACGCTGGTGTCACTCGGCGCCTCGGCCGATTATGTCGGCAAGGGCTATGGCCGCACCTATTTCGGCGTCACGCCGACGGGCACGCTCGCCTCGGGCCTGCGCAGCTACGATATCGGCGACAGCGGCTTCAAAAGCTACAACATCTCATTCTTCGCGTTGCAGAGCCTGTCGGGCGATCTGCGTCGCGGCCTGGGCATCGGCGCGGGCGTCCTCTACGGGCGATTGCTCGGCAAATATAAAGACAGCCCACTGGTCAGCGATGTCGGCAGCGCGAGCCAATGGGCCGGTGCGATCGGCCTGACCTACACGTTTTGACCGCCGCGAAAGAAGGGGCGAAATAAAACGCGATATTTGGCGACATATTGCTCGGATTCGTCACGCAGCCGGCAAATTGCTACGAAAAACGCCCTGTTCCGGATGCAGCGGCGTGCAAAAAGATAAATAATTGTTTTGTTGGAACCGGCTTGGTTTTGGCGCAGTTGCACCTCTCGGAATAACGACGAGAGGATGCTTGATCATGGCGGATAGTGCAGAACTGATCCAGGCGTTCGACGCGCGCGTTCAGCGCCGCGACGAACGGCGGGAATTCTTCAAGGCCGCGTTCGGCATGGGCGCGTTGGCCGTCGGCGGCGCCGCCGCGCTCAGCTTTTCCAGCAAGGCACAGGCGCAGGCGATCACCGACACCGACATCCTGAACTTCGCATTGAATCTGGAATATCTCGAAGCGCAATTCTACAGCTACGCGGCGAACGGCGTCGGCCTTGCGCCCAACCTGCTCGACGGCACCGGCCCACAAGGCGCGGTCATCACCGGCACCGGCCCCTCGATGGCGCGCAAGGTCATCTTCACCGATCCGGGCGTATCCGCGTATGCGCAGGAAATCGCCGCTGACGAAATCGCGCACGTCGCCTTCCTCCGCGCCGCGCTGACCGCGGGCAACACCAGGTCCTATGTCTCGCAGCCCGTGATCGACATCTCGGGCGGCGCTGGTAGCCCGTTCGCCGCCGCGGCCACCGCCGCCGGCGTGACGAACGGCGCCAATTTCGATCCCTATGCCGGCGACGACGCCTTCCTGCTCGGCGCGTTCATCTTCGAAGACGTCGGCGTCACCGCGTACAAGGGCGCCTCGCCGCTGCTGACCAACAAGGACTTCCTGGAAGCCGCCGCGGGTATCCTTGCGGTCGAGGCGTATCACGCCGCGATCGTGCGCACGACGCTGTACGGGCGCGGCGTCGCGACGCCGGCCCTGCGCACCATCGCCGATCAGATTTCCAGGGCACGCGACAGCCTCGACGGGACGAGCGTCGTCGATCAGGGCATTTCGCCGACGACGGTATCGGGCGCGCTGGTATCGAACATCGCGCCGCTCGACACCAACGGCATCGCGTTCAGCCGATCGCCCAGCCAGGTGCTGCACATCGTCTATCTGAACGCCGCGGCGTCGACGATGGGCGGATTCTATCCGGCCGGCGTCAACGGCAACATCCGCGCCAGCGTCGCGAACTCGTAAGAAAAAGGGCAGAGATCATGATCGATCAGCAGACCGTTCTCGAGATCGTCGAGAAGACCCAGCAGCGCCGTGAAGCGCGCCGTTCCTTCCTACGTGCCGCCGGCGGCGCCACGGTGATGGCCGGCGGCCTGTCGCTGCTCTCCGCGTGCGGTGACGACGACGACGACACGCCAACCCCCGCGCCGACTCCGACGCCGATATCCAGCGCCGACGCGCAGGATATCGCGGTGCTCAGCTTCGCGCTCCAGCTCGAATATCTCGAAGCGCAATTCTACAGCTTCGCCGCGTTCGGCGCCGCGATCAACAGCAACCTGTTGGCCGGCACCGGTACCCAGGGCGCCGTCATCACCAGCGCCAGCGCCACCACCGGTACGGGCGTTCCGCGCGGCGTGCAGTTCAGCGATCAGGTGATCGCACAATATGCGCGAGAGATCGCGTTTGACGAAATCGCCCACGTCGCTTTCCTGCGCACCGCGCTGGGGTCGGCTGCACCGGCACAACCCGCGATCAACATTTCCGGCGGCACCGGCAGCCCGTTTGCGGCAGCGGCGATGGCGGCCGGCATCCCCGGCGGATCGGCGTTCGATCCTTATGCCAATGATTTCAGCTTCCTGCTGGGCGCGTACATCTTCGAAGACGTCGGCGTGACGGCGTACAAGGGCGCGGCGCGCCTGGTGACGAACAAGACCTATCTGGAAGCCGCGGCGGGTATCCTGGCGGCCGAGGCCTATCACGCCGGGCTGGTACGCACGATCCTGTACAACCGCGGCGCCACCGTCGCCGATCTGCGCATCAACGCCGATCGCATCTCCGATGCGCGCGATACGCTCGACGGGTCGGGCGAGCGGGATCAGGGGATCAGCGGCACCCTGACGGCATCGAACATCGTGCCGACCGATCCCAACGGCATAGCGTTCAGCCGGACGACCAACCAGGTGCTGAACATCGTCTACCTCAACCCGGCAGCGGGCGTCACGGGTGGCGGATTCTTCCCGGCCGGCATCAACGGCTCGATCCGCACCACCTGATCTGATCGTCGACGACCAGATCGAGGGCCGCGCCAGCGATGGTGCGGCCCTGTTCGTTTGCGCGCGTCCATCATCGGCCTATGCTGGCGCCATCCCCGGGGGAGCGCTGTCCGGCGCTTGAGAGGTGGGCACGAGCCCGCGACCCGCTGAACCTGATCCGGTTGACACCGGCGGAGGGAGGGAGCGGACTTCGCTTTCGAAGACCGTGTCCGCTCCTTTCCGGCAATGGAGAGACGAGACATGGCCGACATACCTGCCCGCACGGAAATCGGCGTCACCACCGGCGCGATCCGCGGCAGTCGCAAGATCCATGTCGGCGAACACCGCGTCGCGATGCGCGAGATCATGCTCGATCCGTCATGCAGCGAACCGCCGCTCCGGGTCTATGACACCAGCGGCCCGTACACCGATCCGGCGGCGCAGATCGACATCTATGCAGGCCTGCCCCAGCTGCGCCGCGCCTGGATCGAGGCGCGGGGCGACGTCGAAAGCTATGACGCGCGGGAGATGCGGCCAGAGGATAACGGCCAGCTCGGGCCGGATCGCTCGGGCGGCGTGCCGCGCTTCCCGAACCCGGTGAAGCGGCCGCTGCGCGCCAAGGCCGGCGCCAATGTCAGCCAGATGCATTATGCACGCGAAGGGATCATCACCCCCGAGATGCATTATGTCGCGACCCGCGAAAATCTGGGCCGGGCGCAGCTCAGGCAAGCGCTGATCCGCGACGGTCAGGATTTCGGCGCGTCGATCCCCGATTATGTGACGCCCGAATTCGTCCGCGACGAGATCGCCCGCGGCCGCGCGATCATCCCCAACAACGTCAACCATCCCGAGAGCGAGCCGATGGCGATCGGGCGCAATTTCCTCGTCAAGATCAACGCCAATATCGGCAATAGTGCGGTCGCCAGCAATGTCGCGTCGGAGGTCGACAAGATGGTATGGTCGATCCGCTGGGGCGCGGATACGGTCATGGATCTGTCGACCGGGCGCAACATTCACGACACCCGCGAATGGATCATCCGCAACTCGCCCGTGCCGATCGGCACGGTGCCGATCTACCAGGCGCTGGAGAAGGTCGGCGGCGTGGCCGAGGACCTGACCTGGGAAATCTTCCGCGACACGCTGATCGAACAGGCCGAACAGGGCGTCGATTACTTCACGATCCATGCCGGGGTGCGGCTGGCCTACATCCCGATGACCGCCAAGCGCGTCACCGGAATCGTCTCGCGCGGCGGATCGATCATGGCGAAGTGGTGCCTCAGCCACCACCGCGAGAGCTTCCTCTACGAACGCTTCGACGAGATCACCGAGATCATGAAGGCGTACGACATCGCCTATTCGCTCGGCGACGGCCTGCGCCCCGGCTCGATCGCGGACGCCAATGACGAGGCGCAGTTCAGCGAGCTCTACACGCTCGGCGAGCTCACCCACCGCGCGTGGAAGAGCGACGTCCAGGTGATGATCGAAGGCCCCGGCCATGTGCCGATGCACAAGATCAAGGAGAATATGGACAAGCAGCTCGAGGTCTGCGGCGAGGCGCCCTTCTACACGCTCGGGCCGCTCACCACCGACATCGCGCCCGGCTACGACCACATCACCAGCGGCATCGGTGCGGCGATGATCGGTTGGTACGGCACCGCGATGCTCTGCTACGTCACGCCGAAGGAGCATCTCGGCCTGCCCGATCGCGACGATGTGAAGGTCGGCGTGGTGACCTACAAGCTCGCCGCGCATGCCGCCGATCTCGCCAAGGGGCATCCGGCGGCGAAGATGCGCGACGACGCGCTGAGCCGCGCGCGCTTCGAGTTCCGCTGGCGCGACCAGTTCAACCTGTCGCTCGATCCCGACACCGCCGAGCAGTATCACGACCAGACGCTGCCCGCGGAAGGCGCCAAGACCGCGCATTTCTGTTCGATGTGCGGCCCCAAATTCTGTTCGATGAAGATCACGCAGGAGGTGCGCGACTTCGCAGCCAAGCAGAACCAGTCGGCGGACGCGTTCATCGCCTCGGGCGGGCCCACCGGCGCCGAAACCGCCGAAGCCAGCCGCGTCGCCGCGATCAAGGGCATGGCCGACATGAGTGCCCGCTTCCGCGAAAAGGGCAGCCAGGTGTACCTGCCTGCGGCCGAATAGCACAAAGCCGCTTGCGGACCGGTGGAGGCGATGCTAGTGGCGCCGCCTCCACCCACCCGAAAGGCTTCTTTCGGGCATGGCGCCAGAGCGGGCGTAGCTCAGGGGTAGAGCACAACCTTGCCAAGGTTGGGGTCGAGGGTTCGAATCCCTTCGCCCGCTCCAGTCTTTTCGCGAAGACCAGCGCGCCAGCGCTTGTCTCGCATCGACGCTCCAGCCCTGTGTGGTCCACCCCGGCGCCCGGCGCGGCTAGAGCGTTTCCGGGCAAATTTGGGGATGGGGGAGGATCATGCCGCCCATGAGGAAAGCCCGAGGCATCATAGTCCTGACGATCGGCGCCAGGGCCGCCACGATGGCCGCCGCCACGATGGCCGGCACCGCCGGGGCGCAGACCGCCGCCACACCCACCCAGGCCGCCGACGTGCCGGAAGAAGGCGAGGACATCATCGTCCAGGCGACGCGCACCGGTCGCCGGGTGCAGGACGAGCCGATCCGCGTCGAGGTTATCGACCGCGACGAGATCGAAGAGAAGATCCTGATGACTCCCGGCAACATCGCCATGCTGGTCAGCGAGACGCCGGGATTGCGCGTCCAGGTCACATCGCCGGGGCTGGGCGCCGCGAACATCCGCATACAGGGCCTGAAAGGGCGCTACACGCAAATACTCGCCGATAGCTTGCCGCTTTATGGTGGACAGCCCCCGGCGATCGGCTTGCTTCAGATTCCGCCGACCGATCTGGGTCAGGTCGAGATCATCAAGGGCGCCGCGTCTGCTCTTTATGGCCCTTCCGCGCTGGGCGGCGTCGTCAACCTCGTCTCGCGCCGGCCCACCGCGTCGCAGCAGGGCGAAATTCTGGTGAACGCCACCAGTCGTGGTGGACAGGATGTGACGACGTATCTGTCCGGTCCTTTGACGGGCGCGTTCGGCTACGCGCTGACGGGTGGCTTCAATCGGCAGGATCGGCAGGACATCGACGGAGACGGCTGGGCCGATATCCCGCATGTCGATCGCTGGACGCTGCGCCCGCGGCTGTTCTGGGAAGGCGCGAGTGGCGCCAAGGCGTATTTTACGGTCGGCGCGCTGACGGAGCAGCGCCGTGGCGGCACGCTTCCCGGCCGCGCGGTGCCGGACGGATCGGCATTCGCCCAGGATCAACGCAGCCGACGGCTCGATGCGGGACTGACTGCGCAGGCGCCGATCGTCGGCGTCGGCACCCTGTACTTGCGTGCATCCGGCGTCACGCAGGCGCACCGGCACGTCTTCGGCGCGGTGACGGAGAACGACCGCCACCGCACCGGGTTCGCCGAAGCGTCTCTCGGGGGCGACGGCGATACGAGCTGGCTGGCCGGCGCGGCCTATCAGGTGGATGGCTATCGCTCGCGCACCTTTCCCGCGTTCGACTACACGTATCGCGTGCCGGCGGTATTCGCGCAGGTCGAACAAAAGATCGGCGCGGATTTAACGCTCGCGGGCAGCGCACGCGTGGACGGCCACAGCGCCTATGGCACGCGCGTCAGTCCGCGCGTGTCGATGCTGTTCAAGCCCGGCGCATGGACCATGCGCGCCTCGCTGGGCCGGGGCTTCTTCGCGCCCACCCCGTTCGTCGAGGACGTGGAGGCCGCCGGCCTGTCCCGCATCGCGCCGCTGCGCGCGCTCCGTGCGGAAACGGCGGACACCGCCTCGATCGATCTGGGCTATGCACGCGGGCCGATCGAGGCGAGCGTTACGCTGTTCGGCTCCGCTATCGACGGCGCGGTGCAACTGCGCGACGTGAGCGATGATCGCGCCGAACTGGTCAATGCCGATGGGATCAGCCGCACGCGCGGCGCCGAACTGTTGCTGCGCTATCGCCTGGACGCAATCAGCCTGACGGGCAGCTACGTCCTCACCGACGCCCGCGAACCGGACCCGGACGGCACCGGCTCTCGCCGCGTGCCCCTGACGCCGCGCGACACCGCGGGGCTGACCGCGGTGTGGGAGAAGCAGGAGCAAGGACGCTTGGGGCTGGAAGCCTATTATACCGGGCGCCAGGATTTGGAGAGCGATCCCTACCGCACGCGCAGCCGTCCCTATTTCGAGCTGGGCGCGATGGGCCAGCTGGTGCTGGGGCGAATCAGCCTGTTCCTCAACGCCGAAAACCTGCTGAACGTCCGCCAGACCCGCTACGCCCCCTTGCTGCGCCCGCGCCGGGCGCCCGGCGGCGCGTGGACCGTCGATGCGTGGGCGCCGCTCGACGGGCGGACGATCAACGGCGGCGTGCGGATGCGCTTCGGTTCCCGATAAGCGGGGTCGCGGTTCTCGGGGGACACACCCGATCGCCTACCGGCTCGTCATCAACGGCTGGATGCGGGTGCCAAATGCCTCGATGCCCTCCAGAAAGTCGTCGAAGGTCAGCAACACGCCGCCGGTGTTGGGGACCCTGGCCATCTCGTCGAGCATGCGCGCCACCGTCGCATAGCTGCCGACGAGGGTGCCCATGTTGATGTTGACCGCGCCTTCGGGCGCCGACAGCTGGCGGACGTTGGTGGTGGCGTTGACGGTGTCGGCCGCGCCCTGGTCCCTCAGCCAGGCGATGGCGTCCACGTCGACGCCCGCGTTGTAATGCCGCCACTTCGCCATCGCCGCCTCATCGGTCTCCGCGGCGACGATCATCACCAGGACGAACACGGACACGTCGCGCCCGGTCTTCGCGGTCGCGACGGCGAGCCGTTCGTTGTTGACGGCGAAGGCGGTCGGCGTGTTCACGCCCTTGCCCAGGCAAAAGGCATAATCCGCCCATTTGGCGGAGAAGGCCAGGCCCTCGTCGGACGATCCGGCGCAGATGATCTTCATGTCGCCGGTCGGCTGCGGGCGGACCAGGCAATCGTCCATCCGGTAATAGTCGCCCTTGAAGTCGGACGAGCCGCCTTCCCATAGCTCGCGGAGGATGTG
>DASTLZ010000122.1:0-34796 GCA_035714425.1 Sphingomonas sp. | reverse complement strand
GCAACGATCTGGCGAGCGGCGATGTGGTCTGGTGGTCGGGCCACGGCTGGTCGCGTCATGTCGAGGATGCGGTCGACGTGGGCGGCGCGGGAGAGAGCATCGCGCGGGCCGAAGAAGGCGCACGCCGGGTCAACGTCCCCTATGTCATCGATGCGACGCCCACCGCCGACGGCCCCCGCCCCGCCCACATCAAGGACCGCATCCGCGCGCTGGGCCCCACCGTGCGGCCTGACCTGACGTTGAAGCCGGCCGATCCGGCCGCCGGGAGCTGGGTGATATGATGGTTTTGCTGAATTCCTCCCCCGCACGGGGAGGGGGACCGCGCCCGCAGGGCGTGGTGGAGGGGGGCCAGCCCCAAGCGGATCGTGCGTGGAGAACCCCCTCCACCATGCCACGCAGGGTCCCCCTTCCCGTGCCGGGGAGGAATTGATCCATGTACAAATATGACGAATACGATCAGCAGATGGTCGACGCCCGCGTCGACGAATTCCGCGATCAGGTGCGCCGCCGCCTGGCGGGGCAGCTGACCGAGGATCAGTTCAAGCCGCTGCGGCTGATGAACGGCCTGTATCTGCAATTGCACGCCTACATGCTGCGCGTCGCGGTGCCCTATGGCACGCTCGACGGGCGGCAGATGCGGATGCTGGCGCATGTCGCGCGCAAGTACGACCGCGGCTACGGGCATTTCACCACCCGCCAGAATATCCAGTACAATTGGATCAAGCTGGAGGATGCGCCCGACATCCTGGCCGAGCTGGCGACGGTGGAGATGCATGCCATCCAGACGTCGGGCAATTGCATCCGCAACATCTCCGCCGATCAGTTCGCCGGCGCATCCGCCGACGAGATCGCCGATCCGCGCCCCTGGGCCGAGTTGATCCGGCAGTGGAGCACCTTCCACCCCGAATTCACCTATCTGCCGCGCAAGTTCAAGATCGCCGTGATCGCCGCGCAGGAGGATCGCGCGGCGATGCGGCTGCACGATATCGGCATCCAGCTGCTCCAGCGGGACGGCGTGCTCGGTGCCAAGATCTTCGTCGGTGGCGGCATGGGCCGCACGCCGATGATCTCCCACGAGATCCGCGACTTCATCGCCGCGGACGAGCTGATGAGCTATCTCGAAGCGGCGTTGCGCGTCTACAATCGCTACGGTCGGCGGGACAATATCTACAAGGCGCGGATCAAGATCCTGCTGCACGAGATCGGCGCGGACGAATATCGCCGTCAGGTCGAGGAGGAATTCGCGAGCGTCAAGGCTTTGGGCATCGATCCGCCCGCCGCCGAACTGGCGCGGATCACCGCGATGTTCGCAAGCCCCGCCTTCGATCCGGCCGCGCCCGATACGCTCGACCGCAGCAATCCGGATTTTGCCATCTGGGTCGACCAGAACGTCCGCGCGCACAAGACGCCGGGCTATGCGATCGTGACGGTCAGCCTGAAGCCGGTCGGCGGTATCCCCGGCGATGCGTCGGCGGATCAGATCGACCGGATGGCCGATCTGGCGGAGCGATATTCGTTCGACGAACTGCGCGTCACCCACGCCCAGAACATCGTCCTGCCCCACGTCCGCAAGGCCGATCTGCATGCGGTGTGGCAGGCGTTGCACGAAATCGAACTGGCCGATGCGAACCTCGACCTGATCGGGGACATCATCGCGTGCCCGGGCCTGGATTATTGCAGCCTCGCCAACGCCCGCTCGATCCCGCTGGCGCAAAAGATCTCGACCCGCTTCGCCGGTCGGCAGCGCGACCTGGGCGAATTGAAGCTGAAGATCTCGGGCTGCATCAACGCCTGCGGCCACCATCATGCCGGCCACATCGGCATCCTGGGCGTCGACAAGAAAGGCACCGAAAACTACCAGCTTTCGCTGGGTGGATCGGGCGCCGACGACGTCAGCCTGGCGCGGATCACCGGCCCCGGTTTTTCGGAGGACGGCGTCGTCGATGCGATCGAGCGCGTCACCGATCGCTACATGCAGGTGCGCGAGGACGGCGAACGCTTCCTCGACACCTATCGCCGGGTCGGCTTCGATCCGTTCAAGGACGCGATCTATGGGTGATCCGCTCGCCGACGACGGCACCAATCTGCTGCGTTTTCGCGACGATGCCGCGCACGACGAGCCTGCGGTGACACTCGAAGCGTTCCTTGCCGGCCAGACGAACGCGAATGCGGTGCGGCTGGAGGCCGGCGACGATGCCCGTGCCTTGCTGCCGCACCTCGATCGACTGGCGCTGATCGAAGTCAGCTTTCCCACATACCGCGACGGCCGAGGCTATTCGGCGGCGAGCATCCTGCGCGAAGGCGGCTATGCAGGCGAATTGCGCGCGGCGGGCGACGTGCTGGTCGATCAACTGCCGCTGATGCGCCGCTGCGGGTTCGACAGCTTCGCACCCGAAGCCGAGGTCGACGCCGAGACGCTGAAGCGCAGCCTGGATCGCTATGCCTTCCAATATCAGGCATCGACCGATGGCGCCGCGCCGGTGTGGAAACGCCGTCATGGGTGAGCCCGCGCGCACGCTCGATACGATCGACATCGGCCGCGTCTTCACGCCTGCCGATGCCGGCGAATATGAAGCGCGCTTCGCGGGGATGAGCGCGCAGGCGATGCTCGCCGTGCTGATCGGCGAATTGTCGCCGCGCATCGCCGCGGTGTCGTCGTTCGGCGCGGAATCGGCGGTGCTGCTGCACATGGTCGCGCAGGTCGGTCGGGACGTGCCCGTGGTGTTCACCAACACCCAAAAGATATTCGGGGAAACGCTGGCGTACCGCGACGAACTGGCGGAGCGGCTGGGCTTCACCGACCTGCGCGTCTTTCGTCCCGACCCGCGCCTGCTCGCGGCGAGGGACGCGACCGGGTTGCGCTGGTCCTACGATCCGGACGGCTGCTGCGATCTGCGCAAGGTCGAGCCGCTGCGCCGCGCGCTGGCGCCGTTCGACGCCTGGATTTCGGGGCGCAAGGGTTTTCAGGCGGGCACGCGCACCGCTTTGCCGCGGTTCGAGGCGGACGAAGGCCGGCTGAAGATCAACCCGCTGGTCGACTGGGACAAACCACGCCTCGACGGCTATTTCGCCGAACACCAGCTCCCCCGCCACCCGCTGGAAGCGCAAGGCTATCTGTCGATCGGCTGCGCGCCCTGCACCAGCAAGGTCCAACCCGGCGAAGACCCCCGCGCCGGCCGCTGGCGCGGCTGGGACAAGGTGGAATGCGGCATCCACCAGCCGACGCAGCCCGGCGAGGACCCGATCTTCTGACCGTCCGGCGCCTCCCCGCAGGCGCCGGACCGAACATTCAGAAGCGGTAGCCGATCCCGAATTGCAGGATCGGATAGACCTTCACCGCGTCGACATCGTCCTGCAGGGCGCGCCGCTCACGTTCCAGTGCGGCATTGAACTGCGGGCTGGCCGACGCCGAGCCGCTGGCGCGGAAATCGCGCAGCCGCGCAGCACCCTGGAACAGCACGCCGGCTTCGGTCAGGAAGAACAGGCCGGGCCGGTTCTTGCCCGCCCAGCCCAGCGTCAGCGCCGGCGAGAACTTCTTCACGGTAGCGCGGCCGGACAAGGTGCCGACCTGCGCAGCGGTGAATTCCTCGTCGCCGACCGTAACGGTGCCTGTGTTGTTGGGACCGGGCGTCGCCGAGACGTTGACGCGGTTGTGGTTGATCCGCGCGCCCGCCGACACCCGGAAGGCGCCGCCGAACGGATGCACGTCGACCATCGCGCCGAACGACTTCAGCTTCAGCTTGCCCCGATAGGTGATGTCGCCCGAATCGAAGTCGCTGGAAACGCCGAGGAACGTCGCGCTGCCCCGCACGCCGACATGATCCGAAAAGCGGAACCCGACTTCCGGACCGATGCCGAGCGACCCCGCGGTCAGCGCGGCCGAGATCACCCCGCGATCGCTCACCGTTGCGGGTGCGTCCTGCGCTGCTACCTGAGCCGATAGCGACGCGGCCCCCGCCGCCAGCATCCATGCAATCCTCTTCATAAAACCTCCCTGTTGACACGGCCCGGCCCCACCCGGCCGATTGCCCCGCGCGGCTTCCTAACCGGGACGAACCGCGGCTTCATCACCCGTTTGGGTGAGGCTTGCGCTTGCGTCCGGTTTGCGCGATAGGTCAGCGGCGAATCGGGGGATTCGATGCGAAACTTGGCAGTGCTGGAGGAGACCTTTCGCTCGGCTGCGATCGGTCACGAACGCTGGAGCAAACCCCTTACCGCGCTGACCGAGATGCTTGGCGCGAAGATGGGCCAGATCGCGCTGGCTGATCGCGACGGCAATCTGTTGCTCAACGTCTTCACCCAGCATGCTCTCGACGCCAGCGACGATTTCATGGCGTGGCGGGGCTATGATCCGGCGGTGAACCCACGCAGCCGCGCGATCGTGAACGGGCCGGCAATGCGCTGCATCGTCGACGAAGAGTTCATCGACGCACGGCAGATCGCCCGGTCTCCGATCTACCAGGGCCTGTTCAAGCCGCACGACGTGCCGCATTGCGGGCTGGTCAGGCTACCCGGATCGTCGACCGGGGGAATGGGCGGGCTGATCATGTTGTGGCCGGGAAGTGCGGGTCCCGCAGACGAGAAGAAGCGACGCATGCTGGAGGCGCTCGCGCCCACGGTAGCCGCCTCGCTCACGCTCGCCGCGCATCTCGACGGCAGCAAGGCCGGCACCTTGCTCGGCACCGTGGAGATGCTGGTCGGCCCCGCGATCCTGCTCGGTCTCGATCGCGGCGTGATCGGCGTATCGGCCGCGGCCGAAGCGCTGCTGCGCGGCGCCACCCACCTCACGACGCGCGCCGGACGTCTGGCCGCGATCGTCGGTCAGTGCGAGGGGGCGCTCGATGCCGCCTTTCGGCAAGCGATCGGCGCCCGATCGGTCGCGGGCGTCCCGATCAAGCTCGTTGTCGTCGCTAGCCGGCGGGATCGACCGCCGCTCGTGCTGGAACTGCACCGCCTGCCGGAGCGCGACTTCGACGGACCGATGAACGCGCGCGTCCTGCTGACGGTCAAAGCGACACGCGCGGAGCTGCCGACATCGACCGTGGACGCGCTGCGCGAGGCGTTCGACATGACTGCGGCAGAGGCGGCGGTCGCCGACCTGCTCGGCATGGGCCACGATCTCGCGACGATCGCCCAGCGCCGCGGCGTCGGGATCCAGACTATCCGTAGCCAGCTGAAGTCCATCTTCCAGAAAACCGGCACGCATCGTCAGGCCGAACTGATACTCGCACTCACGCCGTATCGGTGATCTAGACGAGCCAACCCAACCTCCGCGGCCGCCGACCGATCGTTACGACCGAAAGTTCAATATCCCGCATAATCCGAGAATTTCGTGATCGTCGGATCGAACTTCATCCGCACCTTACCCGTCGCGCCGTGGCGTTGCTTGGCGACGATCAGCTCGGCCAGGCCGTAGCAGCGTTCCATTTCGGTCATCCACAACGCGTGGTCTTCGAAAATCTTGGCGCTGTCGCCTTCGACGGGGCGTTTCGGCTCCTTGGCGGCGACGTAATAATCCTCGCGGTAGACGAACCACACCATGTCGGCGTCCTGCTCGATCGATCCCGATTCGCGCAGATCGGACAGCATCGGCGTCTTGTCCTCGCGCTGTTCGACCGCGCGGCTCAGCTGCGACAGGGCCAGGACGGGGACGTCCAGATCCTTGGCCAGGGTCTTCAATCCGCGGCTGATCTCGGAGATTTCCTGGACGCGGTTGCCGTCCTTGTTCTTGCCCGATCCGCTGAGCAGCTGAAGGTAATCGACAACGACCAGGCCGATCTCGTTATTGTGCCGGCGTTGCAGCCGCCGGACGCGGGTATGGAGCGCGCCGATCGACAGCCCGCCGGTGTCGTCGATGAACAGCGGCAGGCTCTCCAACTCCGCCGCCGCCGCCGCCAGCTTGCCGAATTCGGCCTTGCTGATCTTGCCCATTCGCAGCGATTCGGAACTGATTCCCGATTGCTCCGCCAAAATACGCGTCGCAAGCTGATCCGCGCTCATTTCCAGCGAGAAGAACGCGACCTTGGCGCCCACGGAATCCGCAGGGGCAATCCCATCGGCCATGTCGCGCATCCATCGGCGCGCGGCGTTGAAGGCGATGTTGGTGGCCAGCGACGTCTTGCCCATGCCGGGACGGCCCGCCAGGATCATCAGATCGGAATGGTGCATGCCGCCGATCTTGGCGTTGATGCTGTCGATCCCGGTCGTCACGCCCGACAGGTTGCCGCCGGAATTCAGCGCGCGCTCCGCCATCTTGACGGCGGCGGTCGCCGCCTGGACGAAGGTCTTGACCGAACTTTCGGCATTGCCGTCGGCCGCGACCTTGAACAATTCCTCCTCGGCCAGTTCGATCTGCGCGCGCGGGTTCACTTCCTCCGACGTGTCCATCGCCCGGTCGACCAGCGTGCGGCCGACGCTGACGAGCGCGCGCAGCATCGCCAAATCGTAGATCTGCTGCGCGAACTGGCGCGCGCCGATCAGGCCCGCACCGGAACCGGTGAGCCCCGCCAGATACGCCGGGCCGCCCAGCGCCTGCATCCCTTCGTCCGCGTCGAACATCGGGCGCAGCGTCACCGGCGTGGCGAGCATATCGTTGCCGCGCAACGTCTTGATCGCGGCGAAGATACGGCCGTGCAGCGGTTCGAAGAAATGCACCGGCTCCAGCTTGTCGACCAGATCGTCGGCCAGCCGGTTGTCGATCATCATCGCGCCGAGCATCGCGGCCTCCGCCTCGACGTTGCGCGGCAGCTGCTGCGGTTCGGGAGCGGGGGGCGTGGGGAATGCGAGGGTTGCCATGCGCCCGCTTCTACCCGCCCCACCCGCAGGCTCAAGGCGCAGCGCGGTGAATGTCGGGGATAAGATTGTCGCATCCGACATTCGTCTCTATCGACACCATCATGGCCGACCCCCGGATCATCCATGTCGAGCTGGACGAGCGCACGATCCTGTGGCGCTCCGCGGACGTCGAACAGGAACGGCGGATCGCGATCTTCGACCTGATCGAGGACAATCGCTTCGCGCCCTTGCGCGCCCACGCCGATGGCTATGCCGGGCCATACCGCATCGCGCTGGCCGTCGAGGAAGGCCGGCTGGCGATCACGATCAAGCGCGAGGACGACACGCCGCTGGAAATGCTGGTCCTTGGGCTCGGCCGCTTCCGCCGGCCGATCCGCGATTACTTCGCGATCTGCGACAGTTATTACCAGGCGATCCGCCAGGCGACGCCGCAGCAGATCGAGACGATCGACATGGCCAGGCGTGGCATCCACAACGACGCCGCGGAATTGCTGATGGAGCGGCTGGCCGGCAAGATCGAGGTGGATTTCGACACCGCCCGCCGTCTGTTCACCCTGATCTGCGTGCTGCACATCCGTGGTTAGTGTCGTCGCGAAGGCTGCGTTGGGGCTGGTCGCGATCGGCCTGGCGGGGGCCGGCGGCTGGCATTGGGCGACCGGGTGGCGACCGGACCCGGTTCGCTACCCGTTGCAAGGCATCGACCTGGGCGAAGATCCGCCGGCGGTGGAATGGGGCAGCGTGCGCGCGAGCGGCGCGGATTTCGCCTATATCGTCGCGACATCGGGCAAGGACCGGCGCGATCCGGCGTTCGAGGCGAATTGGGCGGCGCTTCCCGACGCCGGCCTGCGTCGCGGCGCCATCCACCTGTATTCGCTGTGCCAGCCCGCGGACGCGCAAGCCAATGCCTTCAACACCTTCGTGCCGCGTGCGTCCGACGCACTGCCCGCGGCCATCGACGTCGCCTATCGGCGCGATTGCGCGGCCCGGCCGGACAAGGCGGCGCTCGCCCGCGACTTGGCGCTCTTCGTCGCGCGGGTGGAGACGCATACCGGCCAGCCGGTGCTGCTGCGCATCGCGCGCGACGTGGAGCGGGACTACGCGCTCTCCGCCGAAGTCGCCCGGCCGGTGTGGGAGATCGCCAACGGCCTCGCCCCCGATTATGCCGCGCGGCCGTGGCGCTTGTGGCGGGCCAGCGACATCCGCCGGATCGACGGCATCGAGGGACCGGTGAACTGGGACGTGGTGGCATCATGAACGACGAAGCGACTCGCCTGATCGCCGCCGCGCGCGACGCCGCGCGCCATGCCCATGCGCCTTATTCGCGTTTCGCGGTCGGCGCCGCGCTGCTGCTCACCGACGGCAGTATCGTAACCGGCGCCAATGTCGAAAACGCATCCTACGGCCTGTCGCTATGTGCCGAAACCGTGGCGATCGCGACCGCCAGCGCGGCTGGGCGGCTGCGCGACGTGGCCGCGATCGGCATCATCGGCGGCGCGATGGACGCGCAGGGCCACGCTACGGGTGACACACCGGTGCGCCCGTGCGGGCGGTGCCGGCAGGTGCTGAACGAAGCCGCACAGATGGGCGGCCGCGACTTCCCCGTCCATTGCGGCGCCGCGACCGGTGATGCGGTGGAAAGCTATACCGTCGCCGCGCTGCTACCCGACGCCTTCGGCCCCGCCGACCTCGGCATCGGCTGAAAGTGCTGCCTCAGCGACTGCGTCAGCCCACCCAGAGCGTCGGCTTGGCCATCTCGGCGCGCCGAACGAGATTCCCGCCATACGCCTCGATCATCATCCGCGCGCGTTCCGCCGGATCGTCCACCGCCATCGCTTTGTCCGGAAGCAAATATCGCGAACTGGTCGAAATTCCGCCGGATTTGAAAATCTGAGCGACCACCTTCCCCTGAACTTCGATGTTGCCCCATATATCGGCGATGCCATCGTCGGCATTCATCGGTGGAATCTCGTCGGAGTTCTTGTAGTCGTCTGGCAACTTCCATTCGGGAACGGGATGAGCTGTCAGATCAGGTTCCCAATCCGGGCCTCTCTCCGGGAACATCTTCTTTATGGATTCATCCACGTTGACGCGCCACGATAGACTGTTTGATGATATCATACCACAAACCCCATAAGTATTTTATATGCTTCCGCAGTTACTTATAGGCGGGGAAGGCGTTAGCCCCCTTCCCCGCAAGTTTTCAAAGACCAAACAAGCCAGGAAGATAGGTGGAACCGCCTTGGTAAGAAATGTACTCGATCAAATAGCCACCTTTGTTGAAGAACCCTTCAATAAGAACACCTTCGTCCGCAGAACCGTCTGCCAAATCCGACGCAGTCGTGATGACCAAGTCGTTTGTAGCGCTCTTCAGGAAAACAAATTCAGATCCCGCGTAGTCGACGGTTATTCGATCGCCAGAACCCCCACCATAGCCAACGCCGACCGTACCTTGCGGGGATTTGGCATCATTAATGGTATCAAATCCTCCACCCCGTTGGTGGATGTAAGAGTCATTTCCTGAACCACCCCAGAGCCTGTCATTACCAGCCTCGCCATTTAAAATGTCGTCGCCAAACGTCTCCGCGAGCGTGTCGTCTCCTACGCCGCCGTACATTTTGTCATTTCCAGCGCCGCCAAACAGAAAATCATTGCCACCTAAGCCAAAAAGCGTGTCGTTACCATCTTCGCCCAATATAGTGTCGTTATAGGCACTTCCGTAAACCGTATCGTCGCCTGCGCCAGCGTTCACGCCATGAGCGCCATCGCCCGTAGCTGATGGATTGCCCCAGCTTCGAATGTCGATCAGTTCTCCGTTCGCCGTTCCGTTGCGTTGCGTTGCATGTCTGCGCCGCTATGCGACCACAATGTCGCTGCGTTAACCTTATAAATTTCTCATTATCTCTCAGAGCTTAAAGTTTCCTTTTCAAACTCCCGCTCGCCGATGAATCTGTCTGCTCTTGCACCAGCACGCCCGGCCCCGCCGACCGCGGCATCGGCCGCCCTCACGTCGCCAGGCTGTTGCCGTAGCCGATGATGATCGTCGCGAGGACGAGGAGCACGACGCCGGACCATACCAGGGCGCGGATGCGGGGCGGGGCGTCACGCCATTCGCGGAAGGCGAAGCCCCAGAGGGTGCCGAAGATGATGATCGACGCCATGTGCAGCGTCCAGCTGGAAAAGCCGAAGCGGCCCATCTGGCTTTCGCCCATCGTGTAGAAGAAGAACTGGAAATACCACGCGCCACCCGCGAGCGCGCAGAGCAGGAGGTTGGCGAGGAGCGGCGGCCTCACGCCGTCGACGGCGGGGGCGCCCAGCCATTGCCCGGCGCTGCGATTGCGCACGATCAGGATGGCGCACCAGGCGGCGTTGGTCAGCAGGCCACCGAACATGACGAGGCACAGGGTCGGCAGGCCGGTCCACAGCGGGCCGGTGCCGGCCGCGGCGGACAGCGCCTTCACCGGTTCGCCCGCGGTGATCCCGAACGCGAAGCACGACGACATGATGCCGGAGAAAACCGCCACCGCGATGCCTCTGCGGAAATCGAACTCGCCGATCGCCGCCGATTTCTGTTCGGCCGACAACAGCGCATCCTTCTTCGCGCCGGCCAGCGCGACGACGACGATGCCGGCGATGGTGACGATCAGGCCAAGCAGGATGATTCGTCCCGACGCACTGCCCAGCAGCTTGGCCTGCAGATCGCCCTGCACGATCGGCGGGATCAGCGTGCCGAACACGGTACACAGCCCAAGCACGACCGCCATGCCCAGCGACAGCCCGAGATAGCGCATCGTCAGCCCATAGGTGAGCCCGCCGAAGCCCCAGAGCATCCCAAACAGCACGCACAGCCCCGCGACGGATGCCGGCACCTGCGCCATCACCCCGCCCAGATGTTCGGTGCGGACCCAGGCGAAGAACCACGGCGCGATCAGCCAGGACACGATGCCGCCGGTCAGCCAGTATATTTCCCAGTTCCAGCGCTTCACCGATCGATAGGGAACGTAGAAACTGGCCGAGGCCAGCCCGCCCAGCCAATGAAAGAGCACGCCCAACAGCGGATTACCCATCGACGCTCTCCTTCAAAGATCAAGGCCGAGCCGGTAGACCCGGTCGGCATTGCGCCCGAACAGCGCGCGGCGTTCATCCTCGCCGAAATCGGCAACGATGGCGTGATAGCCTTCCAGATGGCGGTCGAAACTGCCGAACAGAAGGTCGGTGGGCGTGTCGCTGGCGAACAGGCAGCGATCGGTGCCGAAGATGTGGATCGCGTCGAGGATCAGCGGCCGGATCGCGTCGATCGTCCAATGCCGATGCACGAAGCCGACGCCCGACAATTTGGTGGCGACGTTGGGCAGCGCGGCCAGCGCGCGCATCCCCGCATGCCAATCGGCGAGGCCATCGGCATCGCTCAGCACCGGCATGCCCATGTGATTGACGATGACCTGAATATCGGGATGGCGGGCGATCAGCCGCGCCAGCGCGGGCATCTGCCGCGGATAGCATTGCAGATCGAACGACAGGCCATGCCGCGCCAGCAAGCCGAAGCCGGCCTGCCACGCCGGATCGCCGGTGATGTCGCGCGGCGTGTAGCTGCGGCCGGCGTCGGCGTGCCAATTGACGATGTGGCGGATACCGCGGACATGCGGATGCGCCGCATGCGCTTCCAGCAGGCGTTCGACGTGCGGATCGTCCAGCGCGGCGAACGCGACGATGGCGTCGGGCATGCGCTCGGTCGCCGTCAGCCCTTCCAGCCAGATCGTCTCCGCCACAGCCTGTTCCGGCGCGGCGCCGGCATCGACATGGACGACGCCGACGACGTTCCACCGCGCCGCATCCCGCCGGTAATCGGCAGGCAGGTAATCCTGGGCGATCGCCGCGACGCTGCCGGCCGGGCCGGCGTCGTTGAACGGCGGGGTCAGCCACGGATAGCGAAGATGCGCCAGATCCCACAGGTGGACGTGCGCATCGACGAAGGGGATCGCGGTCATTCGTCTCTCCTATCCCGGCTCCCTGCCGCGGCCCGCTCTCATGGCGAGGCGCGCGACCACATCAGAACGTCGTCCGGCCCCCCGACGTGTCGAAGGTGGCAGCGGTGGTGAAGCTGCATTCCTCGCTGGCCATGAAACAGACCATCGCCGCGGTCTCGTCGATCTCGCCCAGGCGACCCATCGGGATCTTGCCGCGCATGTAATCGACCTGCGCTTGCGGCAATTGCGCCAGGATCGGGCTTTCGAAGGTCGCCGGCGTGATCGCATTGGCGATGATGCCCTTGCCCGCCAGTTCCTTGCCGAGCGATTTGGTGAAGCCGATCACCGCCGCCTTGGACGCGGAATAGGCGGAGGCGTTGGGATTGCCTTCCTTGCCGGCCACCGACGACACGTTGACGATGCGGCCGTACCCGGCGGCAAGCATGTACGGCACGATCGTGCGGTTGCAGTAGAACAGGCCGTTGACGTTGATGTCGAGCACCCGCAGCCAGCTGTCGATCGGATATTCGTGGGCCGGCGCGGTCGCGCCCGTGATCCCGGCGGAGGCGATCAGGATGTCGATGCCGCCGAGCGCCGCGACGCTGCCCTGCGCGGCGCGCTCCACCGCGGCATGATCTGCTACGTCGAGCGCTACGACATGGGTCGCCCCGATCTCTTGCGCCACCGCGTCCAGCGCGGCGGCATTGACGTCCCACAGCGCCACCCGCCCGCCTTCCGCCACGATGCGCGCGGCCACGGCTTTGCCCAGGCCGGAGGCGCCGCCGGTGACGATCGCCCGGCGCCCGGCGAAGCGGCCTGCGAACAGGGTCATCCTTGCGCGTCCAAGGAGAAAGCGACGACGTCCTGCCGCTGTTCGCCCAGCTTCGCGACGCCCAGGTGCATGGTGTCGCCAGGCTTCAGGAAGATCGCGTTCGGCTTCTTGCCTTCGCCCACGCCCGGGGGCGTGCCGGTGATGAGCAGATCGCCGGGATGCAGCGTGATGAAGCGGCTGACATAGGCGATACATTCCGCGACCGGGAAGATCATCGTGCGGGTGTTGCCGGTCTGCATCCGCTCACCATTGACGTCGAGGAACATGTCGAGTGCCTGGACGTCGCCGACCTCGTCGGGCGTCACCAACCACGGCCCAGTCGGCCCGAACGTGTCGCAGCCCTTGCCCTTGTCCCATTGGCTGCCGAGTTCCTTCTGGAACGCGCGCTCGGACACGTCGTTGACCAGCACGTAACCGGCGACATGATCCAGCGCATCGGCCTGTTCGACGTACCGGCACGTCTTGCCGATGACGATGCCCAGTTCGACTTCCCAATCGGTCTTCTTGGAATCCTTGGGGATCATCACCTGATCGTCGGGACCGGTCAGGCACGAAATCGCCTTGGTGAAAAAGATCGGCTCGGGCGGGACCGGCAGGTTCGATTCGGCGGCGTGATCGGCATAGTTCAGGCCGACCGCGATGAACTTGCCGATGCCCGCGACGGGCACGCCGTAGCGCGGACTGCCCTCGACGACGGGCAGCGTGGCGGGATCGATGGCCTTGAAACGCGCGATCGCATCCAGCGTGACGTCGGCGGGCGTGAGATCGGCGACATGGGCGGACAAATCGCGGATCCGGCCGTCCTGGTCGACGAGGCCGGGCTTCTCGGCGCCTCTGGGGCCGTAGCGGCAGAGCTTCATGATCTGGTCCTCAGTGCGTGTAGGGGCGATGGAGCGGGATGTCGCGGTTCAGCTCGACCCCGAAACCGGGCTTGTCGAGCGCGGAAACCTTCATGCGCCCGCCCTGCGGCACCGGTTCGCCCAGCAATTGCGGCGCGAACATCGGCACGACCTCGGTCGGGCCGGGGTGCATCATCAGGAATTCGGCGAAGGGCGAATTGTGGCGGGTGATGACGAAGTGATAGCTGTAGACCGACGATCCGTGGGGCACGACCATCTTGCCGCGCGCATCCGCCAATGCCGAAATCTTGAGCAATTCGGTGATCCCGCCGCACCAGCCGACGTCGGGCTGGATGATGTCGCAGCATTCCATGTCCAGCAGCATGCGAAAACCCCAGCGGGTCGCCTCATGCTCGCCGGTGGTGACCAGCATGCCGCGCGGAACGTTGCGCTTGAGATCGGCATAGCCCCAATAGTCGTCGGGGCTCAGCGCTTCCTCGATCCATTTCAGGCCATGTTCGTGCGCGGCGATGGCCAGCCGGGTGGCGTAATCGAGATCGAGCGACATCCAGCAATCGAGCATCAGCCAGAAATCGTCGCCGACGCGCGCGCGCATGTCCGCCAGCGTCGCGATGTTCTTGTGAAGCCCCTCCAGCCCTTCGGCCGGGCCGTGATGGAGCGCCATCTTGCCGCCGATGAAGCCCAGGTCCTTGGCGATATCGGGCCGCGCGCCGGTTGCGTAGAATTGCAGTTCTTCGCGCACCGCGCCGCCGAGCAGCTTGTAGACCGGCTCCTGCCTGAGCTTGCCGAGCAGATCCCACAGCGCCAGGTCGACGCCCGAGATGGCGTTCACCACCAGTCCCTTGCGGCCATAATATTGGGTGGAAAAATACATCTGATCCCAGATGCGTTCGTAATCGGCCGGGTCGCGCCCTTCCAGAAAACGCGCCAGATGCTTTTCGACGATGAAGGCGGCGGGTTCGCCGCCCGTCGTGACCGCAAAGCCAACCGTGCCGTCCTCCGCCTCGATCTCCACGACCAGCGTTCCCAGCACGTTGATGCCGAAGCTCTGCCGCGACTGACGGTATTCGGGATAGCGCGCCATCGGCGTGGCGATGTGATCGTCGATCCAATGGCCGGCGCCCTGATCGTGATAATCCGCGCCGCCGCCGCGGACGACGAAGGCGCGTACATGCTTGATCTTCGAAAGCGCCATGCCGGCTCCAGTTCGATACATCTTGCCACAATGTGGTAAGGCGTTCTAGAAAGTGGGCACGATGCCGTCAACAGCAACAGTTTCGGAAACGATCGGCGCGGGTAGCCAGACGTTGATGCGCGGCCTCGACGTGATCGAGGCCGTGGCGGGCGGCACCGCGTCGCTGAGCGACCTCTCGCACACGCTGAACCTGGCAAAGAGCACGACGCATCGGCTGGCGACCGCGCTGGTCGACCGCGGATATCTGGCCTTCACGCCGCGCGCGGGATACCGGCTCGGGCCGAAGTTGCTCGAACTCGGCTTTCGGGCGCAGTCGCAGGCCGATCTCGTCCAGGTGGCGCGCCCGCATATCGCGGCGCTGGCGGCGTCGAGTGAAGATACCGTCAATCTGGGCGTGCTGGACGGTGATCGCGCCTTGTACCTCGACAAGATCACCGGGCGCCGGCGCATCAATATCTCCAGCAACGTCGGCGATCGGCATCCGCTGTCGTCGACTGGATTGGGCAAGGCGCTGATGCTCGATCATCCCGCCGCCTTCTGGCGAGAGCGTTTCGTCGCCGATCAGGCCGGCGGCGCCCCCGCCGCCGATCCCGCGGTCTGGACGGACCGGATGAAGGGCTATGTCGCGGCCGGCTGTGCGTATGATCTGGAAGAGAACGAGGATCAGATCCGCTGCGTCGCGGCACCGGTGCGCGGTGCCGGCAATAGCATCGTCGGCGCGATCAGCGTGTCGAGCGCGGCGCAATATATGGGCGACGAACGCATGGCGGCCTTGTCGGAGGACGTGATCCGGGTGGCGCAGGCGATCAGCCACGATCTGGGCTGGGTCGCCGACCCTGCCGCACGCTGAAGGAACGATGCGATGCTTCTCGATGGCAAGACGATCCTGATAACCGGCGGCTCCGCCGGGATCGGTCGGGCGACCGCGATCGGCGCCGCGCGCCACGGCGCCGACGTCGCGATCAATTACATCGGCGACCACGAAGCCGCCGCGTCCTGCGTCGCCGAGGTCGAGCGGATCGGGCGCAAGGCGATCGCCATTCCCGGCGATGTCGCCGATCCGGCCACCGCGACCGCCTTCGTATCGGCGGCGACCGACGCCCTGGGCCGCGTCGACGTCTTCGTCAGCAACGCCGGCATCTGCCCCTTCCACGCCTTCCTGGACATGCCGGCGGAGACGTTCGAGCGGACGATGCGCGTCAACCTGCACGGCGCCTATTACATGGTGCAGGCCGCCGCGAACCAGATGGTCGCGCAAGGCGGCGGCGGCGCGATCGTCGCGGTGTCGTCGATTTCCGCCTTGGTCGGCGGTGAATTCCAGACGCATTACACACCGACGAAGGCGGGGGTCCATTCCCTGATGCAATCGGCCGCCATCGCGCTTGGCCGGCACAATATCCGCTGCAACTCGGTGCTGCCGGGCACGATCCAGACCGATATCAACAAGGACGATCTCGCCGATCCCGCCAAGCGCCGGTGCATGGAGGGGCGTATCCCGCTGGGCAGGCTGGGCGTGCCGGACGATCTGGCCGGGCCGATCGTCTTCCTCGCCTCCGATCTCGCCGCCTACGTGACCGGTGCCGCGCTGCTGGTCGACGGCGGCATGTTCGTGAACCTGCAATGAGGGCGGCATCGGCACTCGATTATCGCGAGATGGCGCGGCGGCGGCTCCCGCATTTCCTGTTCGAATATCTCGACGGCGGCTCCTACGGCGAAGTGACGCTGCGCCGGAACATCGCCGATCTGGAGGATATCGCGCTGCGCCAGCGGGTGCTGACCGACGTGTCCCGCCTCGATGTGTCCACGACGCTGTTCGGCCAGCCGATGCGGCTGCCGGTCGCGCTTGCGCCGATCGGGTTGGCGGGGCTGAACGCCCGGCGCGGCGAAGTGCAGGCGGTACGTGCCGCCAACGCGGCAGGGATACCGTTCTGCCTGTCAACCGTATCGGCTTGCCCGCTGTCCGAACTGTCTGCCGCGACCGACCAGCCGTTCTGGTTCCAGCTCTACATGATCCGCGACCGCGGCTTCATGAAGGACCTGCTGGCGCAAGCGCGCGCGGCCCGCTGTTCCGCGCTGGTCTTCACCGTCGACATGCCGGTGCCCGGATCGCGCTACCGCGATTACCGGTCCGGGCTGGCCGGCGCGTCGGGGTTTGCGGGATCGCTGCGGCGGACCGCGCAGGCACTGATGCGGCCCGGCTGGGCCTATGACGTCGGTGTCCGCGGCCGTCCGCATGCGTTGGGCAACGTCGCGCCTGTCTTGGGCAAGAACACCGGGCTGGAGGATTTCTTCGCCTGGATGCGCGACAATTTCGATCCCACGGTGTCCTGGGCCGACCTGGATTTCATCCGCGCGCAATGGGACGGGCCGCTCATCATCAAGGGCATTTTGGACGCGGAAGACGCGCTGGCGGCGGCGTCGCTGGGCGCGGACGGGATCGTCGTGTCGAACCACGGCGGGCGCCAGCTGGACGGCGTACCCTCCACCGCGCGCGCACTGCCGCCGATCGCGGCAGCCGTGGGCGATCAGCTGACGGTGCTGGCGGACGGGGGCGTTCGCTCCGGGCTGGACGTGGTGCGCATGCTGGCTTTGGGCGCGAAGGGCGTATTGCTCGGTCGCGCCTGGGCCTATGCGCTGGCCGCGCGCGGGGAAGCCGGCGTCAGCCACATGCTCCAACTGATCGAAGCCGAAATGCGCGTCGCGATGGCGCTGACCAGCTGCCCCAGCATCGCCGCGATCGGCCCGGAGGCGCTGGTCCGCCGCTGATCCTATCGCGTCAGCGTGGCGGCGTCGGCGACCAGTTCGTCGACCACGCCGGGGTCCGCCAGCGTGGAGGTATCGCCCAGCGACGACACGTCGCCTTCGGCGATCTTGCGCAGGATACGGCGCATGATCTTGCCGCTGCGCGTCTTGGGCAGGCCGCGGGTGAACTGGATCACGTCGGGCGTCGCGATCGGGCCGATCTCTCGCCGGACCCATTTGCACAATTCTTCGCGCAGCGCCTCGCTCGGGTTTTCGCCCGCGTTCAGCGTGACATAGGCGTAGATGCCCTGCCCCTTGATCGCGTGCGGCATGCCCACGACCGCGGCTTCGGCGACGATGCGGTGGAGGACGAGCGCGCTTTCGACTTCGGCAGTGCCCATGCGGTGGCCGGACACGTTGATGACATCGTCCACCCGGCCGGTGATCCAATAATAGCCGTCTGCGTCGCGGCGGCAGCCGTCGCCGGTGAAATACGTGCCCGGATACGTCGAGAAATAGGTCTGGAAGAAGCGATCGTGATCGCCCCAGACGGTGCGCATCTGGCCGGGCCAGGACCGCAGGATGACCAGATTGCCTTCCGCCGCACCCTCCAGCCGCTTGCCTTCGGCATCGACCAGCGCGGGCTCGACCCCGAAGAACGGCAGAGTCGCACTGCCGGGTTTCAACGCCGTCGCACCGGGCAGCGGCGTAATCATCTGCCCGCCGGTCTCGGTCTGCCACCAGGTATCGACGATCGGGCAGCGCCCCTCCCCCACGACCTCGTAATACCAGCGCCACGCCTCGGGATTGATCGGCTCGCCGACGCTGCCCAGCAGGCGCAACGACGCGCGGCTGGTCTGCGTCACGAAATCGTCGCCTTCGCGCATCAACGCCCGCAGCGCAGTCGGCGCGGTATAGACCTGGTTGACCTGGTGGCGATCGACGACCTGCCAGATGCGCGACGGCGTCGGCCAATTGGGCAGCCCTTCGTACATCAACGTCGTCGTGCCGTTGGCGAGCGGGCCATAGACGACATAACTGTGCCCGGTGACCCAACCGACATCGGCCGCGCACCAATAGGTATCGCCGTCGCGGCAATCAAAGACGCAGGCATGGGTATAGCTGGCCCACAGCAGGTAGCCGCCGGTGCTGTGCAGCACACCCTTCGGCTTGCCGGTCGAGCCGGACGTATAGAGGATGAACAGCGGGTCTTCGGCGTTCATCGGCTCTGGCGGGCAGTCGGCCTCGACCTTGGCGGCGGCCTCATGAAACCAGACGTCGCGGCCATCCTTCATCGTGACGTCGCCGCCGGTGGCGGCAACGACGATGACCGTGTCGAGACACCCCGCCAGCGCCGCCGCTTCGTCGACATTCGCTTTCAGCGGCACGCGCTTGCCACCGCGGCAGCCGTAATCTGCGGTGAGGACCAGCTTGCTGTCGCAATCGGTGATCCGCCCCGCCAGCGCCTCCGGCGAAAAGCCGCCGAACACGATCGAATGCACCGCGCCGATGCGCGTGCAGGCCAGCATCGCGAACGCCGCTTCGGGGATCATCGGCAGGTACAAGGTAACGCGGTCGCCCTTGCCCACGCCCTGCGCCTTCAGGACGTTGGCGAAACGACAGACTTCGGCATGCAACCCGGCGAAGGTGATGCGGCGCGGTTCGGCGTCGGGCGAATCGGGTTCCCACACGATCGCGACCTGATCGGCACGCGCCGGCAGATGGCGATCGATGCAATTGACGCTGACGTTCAGGACGCCGTCGGCGAACCAGCGCACCGCGAAATCGCTTTCCACGAAGCTGCTTTCATCGGCGCGGGTGGGCGGCGTCATCCAGTCAAGCCGCTTGGCCTGTTCGAGCCAGAAGGCGTCCGGCTCGGCAAGCGAACGGGCGTAATCGCGGGCGTATCGTTCGGCGGTAACGGTCTGTGCATCCGCCCACCCTTGCGGCACGGGGTAGATGTCGGGCCGGGCCGGACTTTCCGCGTGGCGATCGTGGGTCGTCGTCATGATGCGGGGCTTTCATCTGGGCGGGCATATTGTTCGGGGTCGCGGGCGGGGCATGCGCCAGGGTGCATGATGACCCATCCGGCCAGCCGGTGTCCGGCGGCCGCAGCGACGTGGGGCGGGCAACCGGCGAGGCGCGCGTTGAGGTAACCCGCGTCGAAGGCATCGCCGGCGCCGCTGGTATCGACGGGAACCAGCGTCGTGGCAGGCGCCACGATCCGCCCGTCCGGCAAACGACACCCCGCCGCCCCCAGCTTCACCACAAGTTCGACGTCGGGCTTAGACCAGGCCCCGGCGACATCCGTTACGTCGCGCGCGCCGAGCAGCATTTCGTCGTCCAGCGTCGGCAAGCCGATATCGCAGGCCGCAATGGCCGCGTCGCGCGCCGCGCAGGCGCTGGCGACATCGGGCCACAGCCTTGCGCGGTAATTGCCGTCGAACACCACCAGGCCGCCGCGTGCGCGTACTGCCGCGGCGCAGGCCAGCAACGCGGCTCGCCCCGCGGCCGGCAACACCGCCAGCGTAATCAGGGAGAAGACGAGCACGTCGCACGCGTGGATCGCTTCGACCAGGCGCGAGCTTTCGGGCAGAGCGAACATCTGCCGCGCCGCACTGTCGCTTCGCCAATAGGTGAAGGTGCGCTCGCCGTCCGCATCGGTCTGAACCGCGTAGAGGCCGACGTTGCGATGCGGATCGGTGATGATCGATCGGGCGTCGATCGTTTCGGCGGCGCAGCCCGCACGCACCGTCTCGCTGAACGGATCTAGCCCGAGCGCCGAGGCGAAAGCGACATCGTGGCCGAACCGGGCGAGATGGGCGGCTATGTTGAACGCGTCCCCGGCGCATCCGGTGACCCAGCCGTCACCACTTCGGACGAACTCGGCCATCGCTTCGCCGACCACGCAGATCCGGGGTGCCGTTCGGCGCGTCGTCAAAGCTTCACATCCACATCCTTGCCAGCCGCGCCTGGGGCACGGTCGACGTCATCGGATATGGACGTGCTCGCCCGACGTCAACGTCACGCGAGCGGCGCCCGCTTCGGGGCAGCCGCCGCCGAATGAAAGCGGGGATCAGACCAGGACGAGGACCAGGGCGGCGACGGCGGCCCAACTGCATAGGATGGCGCCGCAGACCACCGCGAATTGCGTGCGGCGGCTGAACTTGGTGGCGAATTGTGCCGCCGCCGTGCCTGTGCCTGCGCCCGCGCCGGGAAATTCCACGACGTTGGTCGACTTGAACGAAGCGGTCACCGCGCCGGGCGGCAACGGGCGATCGAAGATGCAGCCATAGCCGTCATGCCCGCGCCACACGACGCGCGCCGGGGTGATCCCGACATTGGCGATGCCGATCTGGACCAATGCGCGGGGTTCCAGTTCGGTGGCCGTATCGATGCGACACCCTTCGCGCGTCAGATCGCAGATCATCACCCCGATCGGCGGCGCATGGCCGATACGCAGCGTCCCCGCCCGGCCCAGCCGCTCACGCGGCGCGGAACGCCGATCGCCCTGCCCTTTCGGCAGGTTCGATGCTTCGGCCAGACCTGCGGCATTCGACACCATGTTCCGGCCCTCTCTCGTAGGCCGGATGAAGTGCCAGAAAAGTCTTTGCTATCTGTTAAAGGCGCGCATCGGCCTCAGCCGCGCACCGCGCCTGCGATCGCCAGCAAAACCTGTTCCAGCGATTCGCGCAGGATGAACACGAT
Source organism: Sphingomonas sp. (assembly GCA_035714425.1). Lineage (GTDB taxonomy): Bacteria > Pseudomonadota > Alphaproteobacteria > Sphingomonadales > Sphingomonadaceae > Sphingomonas. Next base: position 13,700 of record DASTLZ010000122.1, on the reverse strand, counting down.
GATGACGATCGCGGCCGGCCAGCGGATCATGTCCAGAATGCTGATCGCGAATTGTTTCCAGCCGATATCGCGTGTTCCGTCCATGTCCGTCTCCGTTTCGTGAATGTCTGCGAAATCAATAGAGCCAGCGGCTCCATTCGGCGACGACGCGCCAGGTTTTGCCGCTGGGCTCCAGCGCGTACAGCGTGCCCCAATGTTCCGCGCGCACCGACACGAAGGCGATGCGCCGGTCGCGCACGGGGTTGCTGATCGCGAACAACGGCCAGCAATCGCGCCGGATGCGGTTGAGCGGCCACCACCGCGCGGTAACGCCACGCGGAAGCCAGCTCCGCCGGATAGGCAACGCCTCTTCCGCCGCGCCGACCTTGCGCATCAGCCGCCGTGCCGCGCCGTCGAGATAAAGCTGGGTCAGGCCCGGCATGCCATCGGTGCGCGCGACGGGTTCGCGGATTTCGATCTCCCGATTGCCCAGTTCGGCACGACGCAGGTCGCGGCCGGTGACGCGAACGTCCGGGCGCAGCGGCAGGGGCGACGACCAGTGCAATTGCGCACGCGACGGGCGCGGGGCGCGCGTCATTTCCCGAAACACCGCCAGCGCCTCGTCATCGGTGTGGTCGTCGGTGCACACCGGCCGGCCGGTGGATGCCAGCAGGGCGAGCACCGACTGCACGATCTTCTCACTGTCGTCCAGCGGGCGCTGCCCGCCCCCGCAACTGGTCAACGCCAGGGCCGCGAGCGCGGCCAGCGCGGCTCGGCCCAGCCGCCCGCCTGTTGTCCCGCGGAAAAAGATGCCGGTTTCCTGGCAGTGGTCGATTGCCTTCATGCCGCGGAAATCCCTGCCATAACGCACCACCTATACGGTCAAAGTCGGCTGGCGGAAGGGTCAGAATACCAAAACGGGATGCGCGGCACATCCAAGAGCAGTTAAACACAAACTTTTCGCTTCCCTCCGGCGCGCTTCCCCGTAATGGCAGTTATCCCCTCACGCAGGGAATCACCGTGCCCGGCAGTGGCGGAGCGATGAATGTCGCGATGCTGGTCGGACCCGGGCAACGCAATCGGCTAGGAGCACATCGTGGCGGGCAAGGTTGTCGAATTCAAGTCCGAAGAGCGACGTCGTCAGCTGACGCTCCTGGCGCTGGGTGGCGGGCTTTTCCTGACCACGCTTGCTGTCGACAACGAGCGCGCCTTGTTCAGCCCCTGGGGCGATGTGGCCGTGCTCGGCGATCTTTCGCCGACTGCCTACGCAGCGACCTTCGGTGCCCCTGGCGGCGGCCGCTCGTTCGGTGGCAGTTCTCCGCTCCGTCCCGGCGGTGCTGCAGGCCCCGGCGCTCCGGGCGCGTTCCTGGCGAACGTGCCCTCGGGTGCGGCACCCGGCGGCGGCTCGGGCGGCGCACCGGGGCAGGGCTTCGCCCCGTCCTCGCCGGGCCTGGGGCCGCTCGGAGGCAACGGTTCGCCGGTCGGCGGCGGCGTTGGCGGCCCTAACGATGCCAGCAGCGCGGGCGGTGGCTCTGGTCCGGGTGGCGGCGGCGGCGGCGGCAGCGGGACCCCGACCGGCAGCGGCCCCGGTGGCGGCGGTGGCCCGGACGGAGGCGGACCTGCACCGTCCCCGACCGGCGCGGTGCCGGAGCCCGCGACGTGGCTGACGATGATCCTGGGCTTTGCGGTGATCGGCGGCGTTCTTCGCCGCCGCCGGCGCCGTCAGCAGGGCGCCTTGGCGGCTACCACGGACACGGCGATCAGCGCAGGCTGAGCCGATCGGCGGTAATGGTGACGGAGTGCAGCCGGGCCAGCACGTTCTGGCCCAGCAGCGACACGCCCAGCCCGTCGCGCACGACCGCGGCCTTCAGCCCGCGGATCTCATGCCCCGCAAGATCGATCTGGTCGACCGTGGCCCATGCCATCGGCGTGTTGCCGCCCACGGTGTTGACGTTCGCGCTATAATGGCGAGGGGCGACCTCGATGCCCACGGCGCGGGCGTCGGCGGCGGTCAGCACGACCACGCTTGCGCCGGTGTCGACGATGAAGCGGATCGGGCGGCGATTGACGAGGGCATGGACATAGAACAAGCCGTCCGCCCCACGCTGGACATCCTGTGCCGGGATGCTGGCCACCACGCCCGTATCCGCCTCGACCGGCGTGACGATCGCCGCTTGCGCCGTCGGCGCCAGCGCGTCCATCAACGTGTCGCGCTGGGAACGGGCACCGGTCGCGCAGAGCGCGGCGAGCAGGAGGGCGATTTGGGGACGATAGATCATGCCGATCGTCATGCACCCGCCACAGCCAACACCGTTTTAATGCGAATGGTGAACGCGCGAGAAGGCTTAATCGGCGGTTTGCCCTTCTGCCCGGCGAATCTGCGATGAACACGATTTACGACGTCGCGACCGTTGCTGCGTTCGCGGCGCTGATCGTCCTGTTCCTGCACCGCTCGGACCAGGCACAGCCGCCGCGCGATGCGCTGTGGCATTATCTGGTGGTCGCGGTGGGCTGCGCCGGCGTCAATTGGCTGGGCAATGCGGGACACCATCTGGCCGCCATCCTGACGGCGATCGCTATGACCGTCTTCGTCGCAATCGTGTTGCGGCCGTTCACGACCCGCGATCGATAAGGATCAGGTCGCGCCGGCGCCCGGCGGCGCATCCTGGTCATCGCTGATGTGGACGACGTGGCGATGCTGGAACAGGGCCATGATGAACGCGATGAGCGCGGCGATCGCAAGCTGCGCCGCGGTCAGATAATAAGGCCAGCGCAACGTGCGGGTCGATTCATACAGCACATAATACGGCGTTTCGACATCATAGCCGGCGTAGCGGTACAGCCGCACGATCGAACCGGGCAGGCTGTTGCGCATCAGCACGCCGCTGCGCACGCTGGACAGCGGCACGGTGCGCACCGGACCGTAATCGCCCGGGAGCAGCTCGACGAAATAGCGCAGCTTCACGCCTGCATCCCCCTGGGCCACGATGGGAGCAAAGCGGACGCCGCGCGCGGCGATCAGCAGGTTCTGCGCGAACGCGGATGTCCGCGTGTAGAGAATCTGCCCGCGCAGCACGACGGGACCCAGCCGGGGCTTGGCACTTTGTGGACCGCCGACGGAGACGATCGCTCGCGGCGTCGACATGCGCGGCAGCGTCAGGGCGAACAGCAATGTCACCAGTGCCGCGCCGGCCAGCCCGCCCGAAAAACCGAACAGGGTCCGGCGGAAATTGGCGCTGGTCCGCACCGCCGCCTCCCGTCCGTGCCGATCCGCCATATCCCGCCGATCGGCGTGCCGCCGCGCCCGCAACAGCCAGGCGGCGGGCGATCCGAATACGATGACCAGCAAGGCAAAGGTAAGGATAGGCAGGTAATGGCCGAAGCGATTGAACTGCCATTCGGCCAGCAAGGCATACAGGCCGGTGTAGCGATCGGCCTCCCACAGGAAAAACAGGCTGACGATGAAGACCCAGATCATCAACAGCCGCGCAACGACCACCCGCCGCCCGAGCCGACTGCGCCGGCGGAACGTGAAGGACGGTCTCTCGCTGCGCGCTTTCATGCCCGTGACGTCTCCTGCTGATGGTTCACGGCGATGCGTGCGCGCCCCCGCCGTTGGCGAAAGCACCGATAATCGTTTACTGACTGCCCTATGACGCCGTCTACCACAATGGCTTACGTTGACCGAGCGCCGCGCGACGCGGTCGCGGCGGTCGCACAGCGCCACTGGTTCGCGCTGGTTGCCATCGTGCTGTTCGCCGGGCCCGCGCTCGCATCGCTGGCGCAGCAGGAATGGTCGAGCGAACAAGGTGCGGCGGGGCCCATCATCCTCGCGAGCGGATTGTGGCTGTTATGGCGCGAAGCCAAGGAGACCGGGTTCGGCCGGGCCGCGGCCGACGCGCCCCGTTGGGCCGGCGCGGCGGTGCTGCTGGCGCCGCTGCTGCTCAGCTATGTGGCCGCGCGCATCGTGGGCATGGTCTGGCTGGAATGGCTCAGCGCCTATTGCACCATCGTGGTGATCGCCGCGTTTCATTTCGGATGGCGGACACTGGCGCGTCTGTGGTTCCCTCTCGTCTATCTGCTGTTCCTCGTACCGCCACCGCATGGGCTGATCGGGCCACTCACCGACGCACGCAAATTGTGGCTTTCCGTAACGTCCGTCGACATCCTGTCGTATCTCGGCTTCGATGTAGCGTACAACGGGACGACCCTGTACGTCGATCAATATGAATTGCGGATCGCCGATGCTTGCGCGGGGATGAACTCGCTCATCAGCCTGCTGGCGATCGGGCTGTTCTACATCTACGTCCTGCACCGATCGGACTGGCGCTATGCGGGGCTGCTTGCCCTGCTTGCCTTGCCGATCGCCATGATCGCCAATCTGGCCCGTATCCTTCTGGTGCTGGTCGCGACCCATTATCTGGGGGTCGAAACCGCCGATGGGATCGTCCACGACGTCGCCGGTATCTTCATGTTCCTTGTCGCACTGGCATGCCTGATGGGCGCCGACGTGGCGCTGGCACCGCTGCGCCGCATATCGTCGCGCGCGTGATGGCCGCTCGGCTGCCCCTCCCGACCCCCGGCCGCCGCGAGATTGTGCTCGGGGCGGCGCTCGTCGGTGCAATGGGGGCGGGTACGCTGCTGCGCCCGCGCGGCGAACAGCCGGTCGTGCCTGCGGGTCTGCTCGACCGAGTCGTGCCGATGCAGTTCGACGCCTATCGGTTCGCGGGATCCAGCGGGCTGATCGTGCCGCCGCCGGAGGAGATGAATCGGCCGATCTACGATCAGGTCCTCACCCGCGTCTATGCCAAGGATGGCGACCCGCCCGTCATGCTCCTGATCGCCTATGGCAGCGCGCAGAACGCGACGCTGGCGCTGCACCGGCCCGAAGCCTGTTACCCGGCATCGGGCTATGACACCGGTAAGGCCCGCGAAGTGCCTCTCGCCGGCGCTACGACGGGCGCGGCCAGCGTGCTGACGGCGGCACGCGGGGACCGTGTCGAACAAATCTATTTCTGGACCAGGATCGGTCGCGGCTTCCCGGTGTCGCCGATCGAGGAGCGGCTGGCGGTGTTGAGCGCAAACCTGCGCGGCCTGCTGCCCGACGGCGTCCTGGTGCGGCTGTCGGTCCGCTCGGTAACGCCCGCGGCGGCGTTGGACCAGATGATGCGCTTCAATGCCTTGCTGCTCGGTGCGGTCGGCAGCGAAGGTCGGCGGCTGCTGCTCGGGCCGGGCGGGCAATCTTGAGACGCACCCTTGCCTTGTTGTCCGCGCTGTTGCCCGGCCTGCTGCCCGCCCTGCTGATCGTTGTCGCTTGCAAGCCGGGGCCTCCGGGCGGACAGGTAGTGGCCCGCGTCGACGGCGTCGATATCACCCGGCGCGACTTGCTCGTCGAATATACCGAAAGCGGCGGCGCGGCGGCGGCGGCTTCCGACCCGGCCGGTGTGGAACGCGCGCTGCTGGACCGCGTCATCGCCCGGAAATTGCTTGCAGCGGAGGCGCGGCGGCGGTCGATCGACCGCTCGCCCGAATTCCTGGGGCAGGAACAGCGCAATCGCGACATGATCCTGGGCAATCAGCTGACGGAGCGGATGGCCGGCCGGATGCCGCCGCCCACCCCCGACGCGGTCGCCCGGTACGTGGCGTCGCACGCCGACGCATTCGGCGCGCGCCGGCTCCTGACCGTCGGCCGTATCACCGCGAACGCGGGCGCAGACCGCGCGGCCCTCGTGCAGCTCGGCAACCTCGATCGCATCGCTCGCTACCTGACGGATCGGGGCCAGGCGTTTCGACGCACGACAGAGGTCCTCGACAGCATGGCCGCGCCGGACAGGGCCGCCGCACTGGTCCGTGCAGCCGGCCATGCGTTGGTCACGGTGGAGGGCGGCTATGTGGTCGCCGACCAACTGCTGGCGAGCATGCCGCAGCCGATCGCGCCGGCCGATCGCCCGCGCGCCGCCGCCGCGATGCTGAGTGCCACGCGATACGAGGCCTTGCGACGCGATACGTTGGCGACGCTGCGCCGCAACGCCGCGATCGAATATGCCCCACCGCCGGGCACCAAGAAGGATTAGGCCTGCGCGGCTTTGGCGCGCGCGGGATCAGAACGCGTTTTTGTGTACCACCACGGTGACGGTGGAGATCAGGATCTTCAGATCGCGCCACACCGACCAGCCGGCGATATATTCCAGGTCGGCCTGCAAGCGCCGGGTCAGATCCGCGCGCTTGTACGTCGCACCGCGGAACCCGCGCACCTGCGCCAGCCCGGTGATGCCGGGCTTTAGCGCGTGGCGGTGCCAATAGCGTTCGTCGACGTCCCAGAACAATTCCTGCCCCGCCATCGATCCCAAGGCATGCGGGCGCGGCCCGACGATGCTCATCGACCCCAGCAGGACGTTGAGCAATTGCGGCAGTTCGTCGATGCTGGTCTTGCGGATGATCGCGCCGACGCGCGTGATGCGATCGTCGTCGCGACTGGCGGAAATCGCCCCTTGCGCATCGCATTGATCGACGCGCATGCTGCGAAATTTGAAGACCGCGAACAATTCGTTGCCGCGTCCCACCCGCATCTGGCGGAAGAACACCGGTCCTTTGCTGTCCAGCTTGATCGCCACCGCGGTCAGGACGAGAATGGGCGCAAGCAGGATCAGCGCCGGCACCGCAAAGGCGAGATCGAAGACCCGTTTCACCAGGCGATTGCGCAGGCTGAGCGGCCCTGTCGACACTTGCAATGTGGTGCGTCCGTTCAGCGTATTCAGCCCGATCGCGCCGACCGCATCGAATTCGGTGGCGAGCACTTCGCCGTGGATGTTGGCGCCTTTTAGCAACATCGCCCACGGGCGCTGCGCCTCGCGACGACACGCGATCACGACGCGGTCGATCCCGCGCAATTTCTTCGCGAGGCGATCGAGCATCATCGGATCGCGCAGATCGGGGCTGAGGCCGTTTTCCCGCGCATCGATCACTTGCATCGTCGGCGGGGCCCGAAACGTCACGTCGTCGACGATCACCAGTTCCGATGTCATCGCGCCGCCGACTGCATTTTCGACGATCGCGGAAAAGATCATGCGGAACGCCGCGACCAGGATGAAGCTGCCCAGCATGCCGACGCCGATCGCCAGACGCGACACGTCCTCAAGCACCCGCAGATAGTAGAAGAGCAGCAGCAGCGACGCGAAGGTGAAGATCAGCGCACTCCACCCGCGCATGATGCCGACTCGCGCCGCGCGCAGCACTTCGATGGAATAGCCATCGCCGTTGAGCATCGTGCCCAGGAACAGGGGCAGACTGACGATCGCGATGTCGAACGCGTCGCGGTGGGCCAGATCGCCGTATCGGACGGCCGATCCCAGGGCGAACGCACCCAGGACCGCGCCGGCGTCCAACACGAACAGCGTGCCATACAGCAGCGCGCGCACGCGCCCCATCTGTAACGTCCCACGCCGTCGCCCGATTTCGAACGCAGCCGAACTAACGTTTCCGGCGGAATTCACCCGGTTCCCCTTACTTCAAGCCGCCGGATGCACCACGTCGTTCTCGCGCTGCGGACAGGCCGACACGCTAATCCTAGTTGCATCTAGCCCGTAAAGCTAACGGCGTAAGGTCGCTAAAACGTAAATCACGACGACAAGGGGTTTTTATTCGTCCCAAGCGAGCGCACCGACGCAGATCGCGATCATGCGCGCGGGACGCAGACGGTCTTAAAAAAGAAGTTTGAAGGCCAGGATCCAGAACATCGTCCCGCCCACCAGCGATCCCGCCAACGCCCGCACGGCGGCAGGCGGAACCCCGTCATTCCCCAGCATCCTATCGAACTGCCGCAATTCCCCGTCTTCCACGTCGATCTCCCCCCAAGCGACCGTGCCACCGTATATGGTTATCGGTCTTAATCCTCGTCCCAAAGTGGGACTGTTGCATTTCGGCACCGCGCACAAGTGGCGCGAGGGCGATCCGGAAATTATTTTTCGCTGACGCGGAACCTTTCGCAAGTGCAGCATAGCCGGCACGCCGATCCGCTGCGAGTCGTTTGAAGGTTACATTCTGGCGCGGGCCCTGATAGTAGCCAAATCTAAATCCTTTGCGCGCCACGGTGCGGTGCCATGCCGCGGGCTTGGCGTCTGCCGGTTGGCGGGTTCAAACGACGAAGGTGGCGTCGGTTCGGCACATCTCGGCACATCGACGTTTTCAGGGATGGGCTCTTGGCCTCGACGCATGACCTTCAACGACACTCCCGCCCGTAATAGTACAGCGCCTGACGCAGCGGCCATGTCGACCCGGCCCGCCGGGCTGGCGTTGCGGCGCGTGCTGGCTGCCGATGAACTGGCGTTCGACGTGCCGCTGGCACAGCTGGGTCGCTGGCGGATCGGCGGCACCGCCGATCTGGTCGCGACGCCCCGATCGGCCGATACCCTCGCCGCGACCTTGGCGGTGATCGCCCAGGCTGGTGTGCCACATGTCGTCGTGGGCGACGGATCGAACCTCCTGTTCGACGACGCCGGCTTCCGCGGCGTCGTCGTGCGGATCGGGCGCGCGTTCGGCGGTTTCGCGATTGGCGACGACGACGTGATCGAAGCGGGCGCCGGCATCTGGGTGCCCAGCTTCGTGCGTCGCGTGATCGAGGCCGGCTTTGCGGATGCGACCCATGCGATCGGCATCCCCGGCACGCTGGGCGGGCTGGTCACCATGAACGGCGGCAGCCAGCGGCACGGGATCGGGGAAAATGTCATCTCGGCCGATGTCATCGGGCGCGACGGCAGCCGGCGGCGCATGGATCATGCCGCGCTCGACTATTCCTATCGCAGGTCGGCCTTGCAGGGAGCCGAAGCGATCGTGGTATCGGCGCGGTTCCGCTTTCCGCGCGGCGATCGCCACGCCCTGCGGCGTGAGGCTATCGCCATCCTGGCCGCACGGCGCGCGAAATTTCCCCGGGTGCGGGCCAATTGCGGTTCGGTGTTCGTCAGCGACCCCAAATTGTACAGCCTGATCGGCCCCCCCGGGCTGGCGATCGAGCGCGCCGGGTTGAAGGGTTTCGCCATCGGCGACGCGCAGATTTCGAACGATCACGCCAATTTCATCGTCAACAACGGGGCAGCGCGATCGGCCGACGTGCTTGCCCTGATCGCGCTGGCGCGACAGCGCGTCCACGATCTGACCGGCGTGGCGATGGACGCCGAAGTTCGCCACCTCGCTCCTGACGGCACCGTTCTGCCCGCTCATGAAGTGGCTGGCGACATCCTGCATACCGCCGGCGATCCCCACGACAATGCTGGCCCGGAGACACGAACATGACCCAGACCGCAGCCGCCATCACCACCGCACCCGACATCGACGACGTCGGCTCCGACGAAGCGCGCATCCTGGAAGTCACCAGATCACGCTTGGTCGGTCAGGTCCGGGTAAGCGGCGCGAAGAACAGCGTGCTGCGCCTGCTGGCCGCGTCGCTGCTGACGTCGGAGAAGATCGTCCTCGACAATTATCCCGACAAGCTCCTCGACGCGATCGTCCACGTCGGCATGCTGGAAGCGCTTGGCAAGCGCTGCACCGTCGCCGGGGGTGCCTTGACGATCGAGGAATCCGCCGCTCCGCCTAGCGATCTGGTGTGGGAAGGCCGTTCGATCCGCAACACCCTGCTGATCCTCGGCGCCCTGGTTGCCCGCACCGGTGCGGGCAGCGTGCCGATGCCCGGCGGCTGCGATCTGGGCGATCGCAAGACGGACCTGCACGAAATGGTGCTGACCCGGTTGGGCGCGAGGGTGTGGTATGATGGCGAGCGGCTGTTCGCCGAAGCGCCAAACGGCCTCACGGGCGCGGAGATCGTGCTGCCGATGCGATCGACCGGTGCCACCGAAAATGCGCTCATCGCGGCTAGCCTGGCCAGGGGCACGACCCGGCTGTGGAACCCGCACGTCCGCCCCGAAATCCTCGACCTATGCGTCTTCCTGACCAAGATGGGCGCAAAGATCACCGTTCACGGCCAGGAAAGCATCGAAGTCGTCGGCGCGGAGCAACTGGACGGCATCGCCCACCGCGTCATGCCCGACAATATGGAAGCGATGACGTGGCTGATCGGGTCGGTCATCACCGGCGGCGATATCGAGATTCACGATTTCCCGGCGGATGATCTGGAAGTGCCGCTGATCTTCCTGCGCGAAAGCGGCGCGCGCGTGTTCCGCGACGGTGACGTCGCGATCGTGCGGTCCGGCCGCCCCTATCCGATCGAAATCAGCACCGGCCCCTACCCCGGCATCAATTCCGACATGCAGCCGCTGTTCGCCGCGATGGGCGCCTGCGCGCGCGGCGAATCGCGGATCGTCGACCTGCGCTTTGCCGGCCGCTATTCCTATCTTTCCGAATTCGCCAAGATGGGCGTCGACAGCGCGGTCAAGGGCGACACCGCGCACATCCACGGCTCTTCCGCGATCCACGGGGCGGACGTGCGGGCGCTCGACTTGCGCGCCGGTGCGGCGCTCGCTCTGCTGGGCTTCGTCGCGGATGGCACCACGCGGATCGCGGATGCGTGGCAGATCGAGCGCGGCTACGACAAATTTCTTGAGAAAGCCAAGACGCTTAATGCCAACGTTACGTATCGCGTGTAACAGACGTACCAATCTTATCATCGGCTTTTGCCATCGGCGTCGTCGAGATCTGAACGGGAATTCATAAAAGTGTCCGACCTTCTTCACGATCCGAACCCGTTGCGAACCGCGCTTGATGCCTGCCGCCGGCATTTCATGTTCGCGGCGCTGTTTTCCGGGCTCATCAATCTGCTGTACCTCGTGCCGTCGATCTTCATGTTGCAGGTCTACGACCGCGTCGTGCCGACGCGCGGTGGCGCCACGCTGCTGGTGCTCACCTTGATCCTGACGGTGTCGCTGATCGTGTTCGCCTTGCTCGATTCGGTACGCATGCGTCTGTTGCTGCGCGCCAGCATCCGGCTGGAGCGGATGGCCGCGTCGAACATCCTGCACCGCATCCTCGGCACGGGCGCGGCGTCGCCGGCGCAGCGCGGACAGGCGATGCGCGATTTCGATGTGTTGCGCGGCACCCTCACCGGCCCGGCGATCGTCGCGATCTTCGACGCGCCCTGGGCGCCGATCTACATCATCATATCCTACCTGCTCCACCCGCTGATCGGCGCGCTTGCGCTGTTCAGTTCGCTCCTGCTCATCGGCCTCGCGGTGTGGAGCGATCTGGCGACCAAGAAGGCACTGGAGGAAACCGCGCTGCGGTCCAGCGCGTCGTACCGCAACCAAGATTATTCGATCCAGTCGTCGGAGGTCGCGCGTGCGCTTGGCATGCGTACCGCGCTGGTGACCCGCCATCTGGTCGAGCGCGCCGATCTGGTTCGCCGGCAGAGCGACATGGCGTCGAAGTCGGGTGGCTTCCTGGCCGTGACCAAATTCCTGCGCATGCTGTTGCAGTCGATGGCGCTCGCGCTGGGTGCGTGGCTGGCGATCAACCAGCAGATTTCCGCCGGGTCGATCTTCGCGGCTTCGCTGATCCTGGGCCGTGCGCTTCAGCCCGTCGAACAGATTCTGGGCGCGATGAAGAACGTGATGAGCGCGCAGAACGCCTACAAGGGGCTGAACGCGTTCTGCAAATTGCCCGACGTCACCGTCGTGCCCACAGCGCTGCCGGCGCCCACCGGGCGGCTGGAAGTCACCAACGTGGTCGTGCGCGCGCCGGGGACCGACCGCGAATTGCTGTCGAACATCACCTTTACGATCAATCCCGGCGAGATTGTCGCGCTGGTCGGCCCCAGCGGCGCCGGCAAGTCGACGCTGCTGCGGGTGCTGGCGGGTGCGCTGGAACCGGACGAGGGCGAGGTCCGCGTCGACGGCGCGCGCTTGTCCGACTGGAACCGCGAAGAACTCGGCCGCCACGTCGGCTACATGCCGCAGACGCCCACGCTGTTTCCGACGAGCGTCCACGCCAACATCTCGCGGTTCCAGGCGTTCAACGGCGCGGGCGGCGAGGAACTCGATCGGCTGGTCGTGAACGCGGCGCAATTGGCCGGCGCGCATGAATTGATCCTGCGCTTTTCCAACGGGTACGAGACCCAGCTGGTTGCGCGCGAAGGCGGCGGCCTGTCGGCGGGGCAGCGTCAGGTGGTCGCGCTCGCGCGGTCGCTGTTCGGTGCGCCCACCCTGCTGTTCCTGGACGAACCCAACGCTCACCTCGACATCAACGGCGAATCTCGGCTGATGCAGACGCTGGGCGAATTGCGGGCGCGCGGCGCGACCGTGATTGTGTCGACCCATCGCACCGGATTGCTCCAGGCTGTGGACAAGGTCATGCTGTTGCGCGACGGCACGATCCAGATCTTCGACGATCGGGCGAAAGTGATCCGGCCGGCCGGCGTCGAGCCGACGGGTCAGGAAGAGCGCCTGTCCGTCGACAAGAAAATCAACGCGGACGATCGCAGCGACGATCGCCCGAAGGCCGAAGGAAAGAACGCGTGAGCGGGGAAATCGTCCAGCGCAGCCAGCAGCAAGTCATCCCTGCGCCACGAAGCATCGGCGAACGCCTGGCGCTGGAAGATTCGCCGAAGCACGCCATCTGGATCGGCGCCGGCGTCGCCATCTTCTTCTTCGTCATACTCATCGGCTGGGCCGCGTTCGCGCGGCTCGACGCGGCCGCGGCGGGTGAAGGCCAGGTGTCGGTATCGGGCAATCGCCAGACGGTGCAGCACCGCGACGGCGGCATCGTCCAGGCCCTCGATGTCCGCGAAGGCCAGCACGTCAACGCCGGACAGGTGCTGATCCGCCTGCAAGGCGCCGAAGTCGCCGCGACCGAACGCGCGCTGGCGGGCAGCGTGATCGATCTTCAGGCGCAACGTGCGCGGCTTGAAGCCGACATCCGCGGCGCCCCGATCGTCTGGCCGGAATCGTTCGCGAAGGCGAGCGGCGACGATGCCGGCCTGGTCGCCCGTGCAAAGCAGCTCCAGCTGGCACAGCGCAGCGCGCGCTCCAATTCGCTGGCTTCCAACCGTGCCGTCCTGCGCCAGCAGGAGGCAGAGGTCGCCAATCAGACCGTCGGGTTCTCCGCACAGTCCACCGCCACCCGGCAGCAGCGCGAATCGCTTCAGCAGCAGCTGGACAGCACGCGCAAGCTGGCCGACGAAGGCTATGTCTCACGCAACTCGGTACGCTCGCTGGAGCGGGCCATCCAGCAGCTCGAAGGCAGCGACGCCGATTATGCGTCGCGCGCCGCCGCGTCGCGCGAGCAGGTCGGCCAGGCCCGCGAACAGTCGATCGCGACATCGCGCAAATATGTCGAGGACAGCGCCACCCTGCTGCGCGACACCCAGTTCCAGCTGAACGAAGTGATGCCCAAGTGGCTGTCGGCCAAGGAACAGCTGGAACGCACGGTGATCCGCGCACCCCTGGCCGGCCGTGTGGTGGGGTTGCGCGTCTTTTCCGTGGGCGGGGTGATCCAGCCGGCGCAGCCGATCCTGGATATCGTGCCCGACGCGGCACCGCTGATCGTCAAGGCCAATTTCTCCCCGACCGACATCGACGGGGTGTATGAGGGGCGCGAGGCGGAAGTGAAATTCCTGTCGCTGCACGAACGCGACTTGCCGATCCTGTTGGGGTCGGTGCGCAACGTATCGGCCGACACCCTGACCGACGAAAAAAGCGGCCGGACGTATTTCTCCGCCGAACTCGTCGTGCCCAAATCGCAGCTCGCCAGGTTGAAAGCGGTGCGCGGCCGGGACATCG
>DASTLZ010000121.1:0-9164 GCA_035714425.1 Sphingomonas sp. | reverse complement strand
GACGTCGGCGGCGCGCATGACGCTTTCCACCATGTCGCCGCCCTGGTTCACTTCCGCCACCACCCGGTCGGCGCCGTGGCGCGCGGCGCATCCGGCGACCGCGCGGGCCCAGCCTTCGGGCGAAGCGCCGGCGACGCTGGCATCCTCCAGCACATGGACCAGCCCGTCGCCGTCGATCGCCGCCGCCACGATGCCGCACGCGTCGCCGCCGCTGCCGGCGGGCGGGTCGACGCCCACGACCACGCGCACCGGATCGCACGCGACGGCGGTGCGCGCCCGCTCGATCATCGCGCGCGTCCACAGCGCGCCGGCGATATCGTCGATCATCTCGCCGTCCAGCTCCTGCCGGCCCAGCCGCGTCGCACCATAGATGTCCGCCATCGCGCTCAGGTAATCGGCGGGCAGGTGCGGATTGTCCCACGTCCGCCCGCGCGTCTCGACCAGCCCCTTGGTCGCCATGATCCTCCGCATCAGCGCGTTCGCGCGCGGCGTCGTCGTCACCAGCACGCGCGGTCGCGGGCCCAGCCTCAGGCCCATCAGCAGATTGTCCCACGCCGGCTGGCCGGTCTTCCACTTGGCCAGTTCGTCGCACCACGCCGCATGATGCTCGGGCCCGCGCAATTGCTCATACGCCACGGCGGAAAACACCCGCGCCACCGCCCCCGATGGAAAGCGCACCTCGGCCGCCTCGCGCCGCCACACGATCGCCTCGTCGCGCCGCGCCACTGCCACCAGCCCGCTCGCGCCCTCGATCATCACTTTCGCCGCATCGTGCGCGCTGCCGCCGACCAGGGCGATGCGCGCACCCGGATGATCGCGCGCGAACTGGCTGATCCATTCCGCCCCTGCCCGCGTCTTGCCGAACCCGCGCCCAGCACGGATCAGCCACACCCGCCAGTCGCCCGGCGGCTCCAGCTGCCCCGCGTTGGCCCAGGGGGTCCAGCGTTCCTGCAATTCGTCGAACAGGTCGATCTCGATCCGGCCCAGCACCCGCATCCGTCCTTCGGGTTCCAGCGCCGCCAGCTCGCCGACGATATCGCGGCTCATGCCCGGATGCCTGCCCGCGCCCGCACCTTGTGCAGCATGTCGAGCTGCTTGATGAGCGCGGCGTCGGTATCCGCTGCCGTCACCTTGCGCCGCGCGGTGCTGCCTGCCCGCTCGCGCTCGCCACCCGCCTGCTGACGACTGAGCAGCGCAAAGGCGGCCTGCACCCACCCCGGCATCTGCGGCGTTCCCCCCGCCCCTTTGGCACCACCCGCCAACCCGGCGCCATCGTCGCATGCCAGGACATAACTGACGACCTTCGCCTCGATCGCCTCATATCCCGTCGTCAGTGCCGCAACCCACGCGGCGGCAAAGCGCGGGTTGCTCCGCCGCACGCCGTACAGGCGCGTCAGGCACAGGCCCGTCATCGCCGCCGCCGCCTGCACGTTCCCCGTCTGCGACAGCGCATCGAGAAAGCGATTGCGATCCGCCGTCATGATCCGCCGCGCGCGATCCTGCACGCCGCCCGTCGTGCCGACTCCCATCGCGCCGGCCCCGCCCTCCGGCGCAGCGGCCTTTCCTTCCTGTCCCACCACGCTCCCGCCCCCCCACAGTGCCCGCGCTTCGCCCCCGAAGCCCGGCCCAAAAACTGCCTCACGCCTTCGAAACGCAAACGGCCCGGTCGGACGATTTTTCGTCCCCGGGCCGACTCGCTATTTCTGATCGTTCCTGTTATGTACTCATTCAGCGTCGCGCTGTCAAGCTGTTTCGCGCGTCTGTCGCGGCCAGCCCCGGATACCGCTCTAAAAGCGCGCTCGACACGCCATTGGTCCAGCCGAAACCGTCCTGCAGCGGATATTCGCCGCCCCCCCCCGCCCGGCGTTCCTCGATGTCGTATTTCTCCAGCATCTTGCCCGTCTCGGCATAGGTCCGCGCCACCGTCGCCATCCACCGCTGCGCCACTTCGCGCGCCAGCGCCTGCTCGCCGTACCGCGCGAGGCCCTCCACCGCGATCCATTGCAGCGGCGCCCAGCCGTTGGGCGCATCCCATTGCTGCCCGGTCCTCACCGTCGTCGTGCGCACCCCGCCGGGCGCCAGCAGCACCCGGCGGACATGCGCCGCCACCACCCGCGCCTGCGCTGGCGAAGCCGCGCCCACGAACAGCGGATACAGGCCGGCCGCCGACACGATCCGCGTCGGCGCCGCTGCCGTCATGTCCCAATCGGCGAAGCGCCCGTCGCGCTTCACCCACAGATACCGCCCGATCGCCTGCCGCCGTGCCCGCGCCAGTCCGTCGAACCGGCGCGCGCACGCGGCATCCGCGGCGGCGCGGCAGCGGGTGGCGATCCGTTCCTCCATCGCCAGCATCAGGCTGTTCAGGTCGACCGGCACGATCGCGCTGGTCCGAACGCTGGCCAGCACGCGCGGATCGACCAGCCAGCGGCTGCTGAAATCCCACCCGCTTTCCGCCCCGGCACGCAGATCGCGGTATATCTGTGTGGCAGGCCGCTTGCCTTGCTTCGCGGTCGCCCCCTCCTTCGCGGTCGCTACATCCTCCGCATAGGATTCGTCGCGCGGCGTATCGCGGTCGTCCCAATAGCGGTTCAGTACGCTGCCGTCCGGCATCATCACCGCGCGCGCGCCGCGCATCCAGAAATCGTGCTCGCGCCGCAACGCCGCCAGCCGCCGCGCCGCCAGCACCGGATCGCGATCCCGCGACAGGTCCAGCATCAGCGCGAAGAACGGCGGCTGCGACCGGCTGAGGTAATAGGTCCGCATGCCGTTGGGGATGTGCCCGTACCGCTCCACCGCGTCGGTGAAATCGGCCAGCATCGATTCGACCAGCGCCTGCCGCCCGTCGACTGCCAGGCCCAGCATCGTGAAATAGCTGTCCCAATAATACATTTCGCGAAACCGCCCGCCCGGCACCACGAACGGCTCTGGCACCGGCAGCGCCGATCCGGCCGCGGCGGTCACCGGCGGCCGGACCAGCACCGGCCAAAGCGCCTGCACATGCGCCCGCACGTCATCCCGCGTGGCCCCGGCGGGAGCGGGAGCCGCCGGCAAGGGCCCAGCGACAGGCCCCGCCATAGGCACATCGAAATTGGCCAGCACGAACGCCCGCAACGCCGCGACATCGCGCGGCTGCGCGCGGCGATATTCCGCCATGATCGCCGCCGCCGGCCGCTTCGGCACCGCATCGACGAAGGTCTTGCCGTCGGGGAACACGCGCTGCATCTGCACCGCGTCGAACAGCGCGCCATAGACTTGTGCCGGCGATTCCTGCGCCTGCACAGCCGGCACGATGGCCAGCGCGCACGCCAGTGCCCATCCCTGCACCACAATTGCCACCCGCCGAATGCCCAATCGTCCGCGCATCGTTCCCATTCTCCCGCCGCAGTGCCGGCGATCACGGCGCCGACCACTCAAGCGGTGTGCGCGATGCCGCCCGCATTTGCCAGACCGTGCCTGTTGATCGCCGCCCGGCCGACTGGCAAAGCGGCGTCCGCCAGGGGTCAGCGGGAGCGACAACATGGACGACAGCAAGCGCGAACATACCGCCACGCGCTCCGTATTCGGACACCTCCCCGACGGCCGCGAAGTTGCCGCCGTCACGCTCGCCAATCCGCGCGGGCTGTCGATCACCGTCATCGCCTACGGCGCGACCGTGCAATCGGTGATTCTGCCCGATCGAAACGGCAATGTCGCCGATGTGGCGCTCGGCCATTCCACGCTCGACGGCTATCTGGCCAAGCGCCAGTATTTCGGCGCCACCGTCGGCCGCTTCGCCAATCGCATCGCCGCCGGGCGCTTCACGCTCGACGGCCGGGACTGTCACACCCCCTGCAACGATGGCGCCAACGCGCTCCACGGCGGCGATGTCGGCTTCGACATGGCCGTCTGGACGATCGCCGACTGCACCGCGTCCAGCGCAAACGCCTCGGTCACCTTGCGCCACATCAGCCCGGACGGGGATCAGGGCTATCCCGGCAGGCTGACGGTCGATTGCACCTACACCCTCAACGCGCACGACACCCTCACCATCGATCACCGCGCGACCACTGACGCGCCGACGATCGTCAGCATCACCAACCACACTTACTGGAACCTCGCCGGCGAAGGATCGCCCGCCGGTGCGATGGGCCATGTCGTCACGCTGTTCGCCGACGATTTCCTGCCGACCGACGCCGGCGCGATCCCGACGGGGGAGGTCAGGCCAGTCGAAGGCACCCCGTTCGATTTCCGCCAGCCCCACTCGGTCGGCGCCCGCGTCCGCGACGCGAACGATCCGCAGATCGCCATCGGGCGCGGCTACGATCACACCTGGGTGTTCGGCGATGCGATCACGCCCGACGTCCGGCCGATGGCGCGCGTGATCGAACCGCAATCCGGCCGGGGGTTCGATCTGTCATCGAACCAGCCCGGCCTGCAATTCTATTCGGGCAATTTCCTCGACGCGACCAGCCGCGGCAAGGCGAACCAACTCTACCGCGCCGGCGACGCGATCGTGTTCGAACCGCAATCGTTCCCCGACACCCCCAACCACCCCGCCTTCGGATCCGCCCGCCTCGCCCCCGGCGAAACCTACCGCAACACCATCGTCTATCGCTTCACGACTGATGCGCTGACCTGAGAGCCGGTTTGCCGGTGGCGCGTCGCGGTGCCAGCCCGCTTCCCCAATCCGTTCGTTTCAGCGCAGTCGAGAAACCGCCCCCCCCCCCGATCAGCCCGCCGTCAGCGTCGCGCTGTCGATCACGAACCGGTATTTCACGTCGCTGCGCTGCATCCGGTCATACGCTTCGTCGATCGCTTGGATCGCGATCATCTCGATATCCGCGACGATGCCGTGTTCGGCGCAGAAATCCAGCATCTCCTGCGTCTCGCGGATGCCGCCGATCAGCGATCCGGCGATGGCGCGGCGGCGAAAGATCAGGTTGGCGATCGTCGGCGACGGATGCGGATGTTCGGGCACGCCGACCATCGTCAGCGTCCCGTCGCGCTTCAACAGGGTCGTCAGCGAATCCAGGTCGTGGCTGGCCGCGACGGTATCCAGGATGAAGTCGAAGCTGTTGGCATGCGTCTCCATCTCTTCGGCATTGCGCGAATTGATGACCGCGTCGGCGCCCAGCGCATGGGCATCCGCGCGCTTGTTCTCGGATGTGGTGAAGGCGACCACTTCGGCGCCCAGCGCGTGGGCGATCTTGATCCCCATATGGCCCAGCCCGCCGATGCCGACCACGCCCACCTTCTTGCCCGGCCCGACGCCCCAGTGGCGCAGCGGCGAATAGGTGGTGATCCCCGCGCACAGCAGCGGCGCGACAGCGGCCAACTGTGCCTTGTCGTGGCGGATGTGCAGGACATAGCCTTCGTCGACGACGATCGCCTTGGAATATCCGCCCATCGTATGGCCCGGCGCATCCGCGGTCGCGCCGTTATACGTGCCGACGAAGCCGGTGCCGGTGCAATATTGCTCCTCGCCTTCCCGGCACGACGGGCAGGTGCGGCAGCTGTCGACCATGCAGCCGACGCCCACGGTATCGCCAACCTTGAACCCGGTCACCGCATCGCCGACCGCGCTGACCTCGCCGACGATCTCATGCCCCGGCACGCACGGATACAGCGTGCCGCCCCATTCGGAGCGTACCGTATGCAGGTCGGAATGGCACACGCCGCAAAACGCGATGTCGATCTGGACGTCGCGCGGGCCGGGCGCCCGGCGCTCGATCGCGATGGGCTCAAGCGGGCGGTCGGCGGCATGCGCGCCGTAAGCTGGGGTCGTCATGATATCATCCTCGAAACCTGTTCGGGTGCGGCACCGCACGAACCCCCGAAAGGACGCGCCCGCCTTGAGGCAGATCTGCGCGCACCAGCACGCTCAGATCGTCCGAAGGCGCTGACCGATGCCTGATCGCGGTCGTGCCCTGGCGTTCGGCGCCAGGGCAGCGCACGGCTGACGCTCGCGGCTCCGTCACGGCCGTTGTCCTCACTGGCTTTGAACCCTAGATAGCGGCCGCAAATGGCCAAGACACCGCAACGCGTGCGCGGCACGCAGGATATCTTTCGCGAGGACCAGCGCCGCCACGCCTTCGTGCTGTCCACTTTCGAACGCGTTCGCGCGCTGTATTGCTTCGAACGGGTCGACGTGCCGGTGTTCGAAGCGACCGAGGTGTTCGCGCGCTCGATCGGCGAGACGACGGACGTGGTGTCGAAGGAGATGTACACCTTCCCCGATCGCGGCGGCGATTTGCTGACGTTGCGTCCCGAATTCACCGCCGGCATCGCACGCGCGTATCTCAGCGAGGGGTGGCAGCAATATGTGCCGTTGAAGCTGGCGACCAGCGGCCCCGTCTTCCGCTACGAACGCCCGCAAAAGGGGCGCTTTCGCCAATTCCACCAGATCGATGCCGAAGTGATCGGCGCGGCGGAGCCGGCCGCAGATGTCGAACTGCTGGCGATGGCA
This sequence comes from Sphingomonas sp., assembly GCA_035714425.1. Classification (GTDB taxonomy): domain Bacteria; phylum Pseudomonadota; class Alphaproteobacteria; order Sphingomonadales; family Sphingomonadaceae; genus Sphingomonas. The sequence goes on along the minus strand of DASTLZ010000121.1, from coordinate 2,719 downwards.
GACCATCTGCTGCGCGAACTCGGCATCGATGGCGTGACGTTGCAGTTGAACACGCTGGGCGACGCGGCGACCCGCGATGCCTGGCGGGCCGGGCTGGTGGCGCATTTCGAAGCGCATCGCGACCGATTGTCCGAAGACAGCCTGGTGCGGCTGGACAAGAATCCGATGCGCATCCTGGATTCCAAGGACCCGCGCGACCGCCCGATCGCCGATGCCGCGCCCGATATCGATGCATATCTGACGCCGGAGGCGCGGGCGTTCTTCGACGCGGTGACGGCGGGGCTGGACGCGGCGGGAGTCGCCTGGACCCGCAGCCCCCGCCTGGTCCGCGGCCTGGATTATTACCGCCACACCGCCTTCGAATTCGTCACCGACCGTCTGGGCGCGCAAGGCACCGTGCTTGGGGGGGGCCGCTATGACGGCCTGATCGGGAGTTTGGGCGGCCCGGAGACGCCGGGCGTCGGCTGGGCCGCGGGCGTCGAGCGGTTGGCGATGCTGGTGGCGGAGCCTCGTGCGTCGGTTCCCGACGTGATGATCGCGGTGGAAACGGACGCGGCACTTCCGCTCGCATTCCGCGCGCTTCGGAAAATCAGAGACGCCGGCTTCTCCACCGACATGATAGCGACCGGCTCACCGAAGAAACGTTATGACAAGGCTGCAAGGGTCGGATCGAAGGTGATGGTGGTGATCCGTCGCGAAGGTGACACCGACAACGTCCATACGAGCGCGGCCCCGGGCAGCGCGGAGCACGACCGAGTGAAGGATCTGGTCCTGGAGTTGGTCGGCGCATGATCGCCCATTCCACCCGTCACCCTAGCGAAAGCTGGGGTATCTCCATTGGCGCACGTCCTCCTCACCCCATCGAGACCCCAGCTTTCGCTGGGGTGACGGATGCAGGGGTGAGCCAATGACCATTATCTCCCCCGAGCGCATCGCCCAGATCGAGGCGCGGCGCGACGAATTGCAGGCGCTGATGTCGACGGGCGACTTGCCGTCCGATCGCTTCGTCGCGGTGTCAAAGGAATATGCGGAGCTGGAACCCGTCGCGCAGGCGGCGGGTGAAGTGCGGCGGCTGCGTCAGGAAGCGACTAGCCTGCATTATATGACGCAGGACGGGGACCCCGAATTGCGCCAGATGGCGTCCGAAGAATTGTTCGACAACCAAAGCGCCCTCGACGCGGCCGATCGCCGCCTGGCGCTCGCGCTGCTGCCGCGCGATGCCGCCGACGAGCGCTCCGCGATGCTCGAATTGCGCGCCGGTACGGGGGGCGACGAGGCTGCGCTGTTCGCCGGCGACCTGTTCCGCATGTACCAGCGCTATGCCGAGACGCAGGGCTGGCGGGTGGAGATGATCTCCGGCTCGTCGTCGGACGCCGGCGGCTTCAAGGAAGTCGTCGCCAGCGTGACGGGCACCGGCGTGTTCGCCAAGCTGAAGTTCGAATCGGGCGTCCACCGCGTCCAGCGGGTGCCCGCCACCGAAGCCGGCGGGCGCATCCACACGTCGGCTGCGACCGTCGCGGTGCTGCCCGAAGCCGAAGAGGTCGACGTCAGGATCGACGACAAGGATTTGCGCATCGACATCTACCGATCGTCCGGTCCCGGCGGCCAATCGGTCAACACCACCGATTCCGCGGTGCGCATCGTCCACATCCCGACCGGGCTGACCGTGATCCAGCAGGACGAAAAATCGCAGCACAAGAACAAGGCGAAGGCCCTGAAAGTCCTGCGCACCCGCCTGTACGAAGCCGAACGCGAGCGCCTCCATGCCGAACGTGCCGGCGCGCGCAAGTCGATGGTCGGCTCGGGCGATCGCTCAGAACGCATCCGTACGTACAATTTCCCGCAGGGCCGGGTGACCGACCACCGCATCAACCTCACCCTGCACCGCCTGCCGGAAATCATGGCGGGCGACATGGGCGAATTGCTCGGCGCGCTGATCGCGCATGACGAAGCCGAACGGCTTGCGTCGCTGGATGCGTAGGCCGGCTTGCGGCGCGCCGCCGCAGGGCTCGGCCCAGCACGGTCGGCGGGCAGCGCCCGTTCGACGGCGCGGCTTTGCCGCGGCGCCCACGACACCGTCTCACGTGCGTCTCCGGCGGGCGACGACCCGTTGAGTGCAGACGAAGCCCGCGTCGCTATCGCGGCCGCTGCCGCACGGTTCGGTTTTTCCGCCACGCCGCGCTTTGACGCCGAACTGCTCATGGCGCACGCGCTGGGGATGGAGCGGAGCGCCTTGCTGCTCGACCTCGACCGCCCGACGCCGCCGGGCTTCGCGGCGCTCGTCGAGCGACGGATGCGCCATGAGCCGATCGCCTATATCACCGGCACGCGCGGCTTCTGGACGCTCGATCTGGCGGTCGGCCCCGGCGTGCTGGTGCCGCGGGCCGACAGCGAGACGCTGATCGAAGCCGCAATCGCGCATTTCGCCGGCCGCGCGCCCGCCCGCATCCTCGATCTCGGCACGGGGCCGGGCACCTTGCTGCTCGCGGCTTTGACGCATTGGCCAGGCGCCGACGGAATGGGGATCGACGCCTCGCCCGCCGCTCTTGCCTATGCGCGCCGCAACGCCGACGCGCTGGGCATCGCTCGGGCCGCGTTCCGGCTGGGCGACTGGGCGACCGGCATCGAAGGCCGCTTCGATCTGATCCTGGCAAACCCGCCCTATATCGGCACCGACGAGCCGCTGCCGGCCGAAGTGCGCGATCACGAACCGGCAGAG
>DASTLZ010000120.1:0-14836 GCA_035714425.1 Sphingomonas sp. | reverse complement strand
AGGAGAGATGCGATGGACCTGGTCAAAGCCGAGGCAGTCGAAAGCAGCGAGAAGAGCCTGGTGATCCTCCAGAGCCTGCTGTGCCTGCTGCGCGAGAAGAACATCCTGACGCGTGCCGATATCGAGGAACTGAAGGAAAAGGTGGCGGAACGCGCGGCACACGATCCGTTCGCCTGCAAATCCGGCGGCGTGGCCGCTGCGGTGTCCGAATTGCAGGATCTGGGGCAATACCTGGGCAGTCGCTATGGCGGGAAGCACCGCCGGGCGAACTGAAAGGCTGGCGGTCTGCACGGCTGGCGGTCTGCACGGCTGGCGGCCTGCACGGCTGGTGGTGAGCAGGGTTACCTAGGCCCTTCACATGGGGTAACCTGCGGGTGCCTCGTGTCCAGGAGACCATCCGCTTGATACCTGCTCCGCAGACCGACCACGCGCACCCCGGCAAGAGTGCCTCCAAGGGCGGCTGGGCGTCGCACCTGTACGTCCAGGTGCTGATCGCGATCCTGGCGGGCGTGTTGCTCGGCCATTTCGCGCCCGCGACGGGCGAGGCGATGAAGCCGATCGGCGACGGCTTCATCAAGCTGGTCAAGATGATAATCGCGCCGGTGATCTTCCTGACCATCGTCACCGGCATCGCGGGGATGCGCGATCTGGGCGCGGTCGGGCGCGTCGCGGGCAAGGCCTTCGCCTATTTCATCTTCTTCTCGACGCTGGCGTTGGTCGTCGGACTGATCGTCGCCAACGTCGTCCGGCCGGGCGAGGGGCTGAACATCGATCCCGCCACTCTCGACGCCGGCAAGGTCAGCGGCATCGCCACCAAGGCGCATGCGACGACGATCGTCGGCTTCCTGCTCGGGATCATCCCGGACACGTTCCTGGCGGCGCTGACTGGCGACAACATCCTCCAGGTGCTGTTCGTGGCGATCCTGTTCGGCATCAGCCTGGCGCTGACCGGCGATCGCGGCGCTCGGGTGCTCGCCGGGCTGGAGGATCTGTCGATCGCGATGTTCAAGCTGGTCGGCATCCTGATGAAGGCGGCGCCGATCGGCGCGTTCGGGGCGATGGCCTTCACCATCGGCGCCTACGGCGTCGGCACGCTCGCCAATCTGGCGATGCTGGTCGCGACCTTCTATCTCACCGCCTTGCTGTTCGTGCTGGTGGTGCTGGGCGCGGTCTGCCGGGCGTGCGGCTTTTCGATCCTGCGGCTGATCGCCTATCTGAAGACCGAATTGCTGCTGGTGCTCGGCACCTCGTCGTCGGAGAGCGCGCTGCCGGCGCTGATCGAGAAGATGGAGCATGCCGGCTGCCCCAAGCCGATCGTCGCGCTGGTGGTGCCCACCGGCTATTCGTTCAACCTCGACGGCACCAACATCTACATGACGCTGGCGGCGCTGTTCATCGCGCAGGCGTGCAACATCGACCTGACGCTGGGGCAGCAGGTGATGCTGCTGGGCTTTGCGATGCTGTCGTCGAAGGGCGCGGCGGGGGTGACGGGGGCGGGCTTCGTCACGCTGGCGGCGACGTTGCAGATCGTGCCCGACGTGCCGGTCGCCGGGCTGGCGCTGATCCTGGGGGTCGACCGCTTCATGAGCGAATGCCGCAGCCTGACCAACTTCATCGGCAATGCGGTGGCGACGATCGTGGTGTCGCGCTGGGAGGGCAAGCTCGACCACGACCGGCTCGACGCCGCCTTGTCGCCGCGCGGCTGAGTACCCGTTTTTTCCGAATGACCCAATCCCGCCGTGCCGGGCTCGCGCCGCTGGCGCTGATCGCGTCGATGGTGTCGCTTTGCGTCGGCACGTCTTATGCCAAGGCGCTGTTCCCGGTGGCGGGCGCGGGCGGGATGACGGCGCTGCGCATCGGCCTGTCGATGCTGCTGCTCGTGGCGGTGCAGCGGCCGTGGCGCTGGCGGCTGAGCGCGGTGCAGGCGCGCGCAGTGATCGGGTACGGCGTGGTTCTCGCGCTGATGAACCTGTCGTTCTACGCCGCGGTCGCGCGGCTGCCGTTGGGCATCGCCATCGCGATCGAGTTCCTGGGGCCGCTGAGCGTCGCGGTGCTGGGATCGGCGCGCCGGACCGACCTGGTGTGGGTGGCGCTGGCCATCGCGGGGGTGGCGATGCTGGTGATGGCGCCCGACGTTGCGGGACGCGCGATCGATCCGGTCGGCGTCGTCTTCGCGTTGCTCGCCGCCATCGGCTGGGCCTTGTACATCATCGGCGGCAAGCATGCGTCGGCGGTCGTGCCGGAAGGGCAGATCGTGTGCCTGGGGCTGTGCGCCGCCGCGGTCATCGCGGTGCCGGTGGGCGTGATGGAGGCGGGGCGGGTGCTGCTCGATCCGCATGTGCTGGCGATCGGCGCGCTCGTCGCGTTGCTGTGCAGCGCGATCCCCTATTCGCTCGAACTGTTCGCGCTGAAGCGCATGCCGGCCGCCACCTTCGGCATCCTGGTCAGCATGGAGCCGGCGATCGGCGCCCTTGCCGCACTGGTCGTGCTGGGCGAAAGCATCGCGGTGCGCCAGTGGCTGGGCATCGCCGCGGTCGTCGCGGCATCGGTCGGCAGCATCGTCACCGCGGCGCGCGCGCCGGTCGTGGCGCCGCCGGTGCCCCTGCCCGGCTAGGCCGCCGTGCCCAGCCGATGGCGGACGCCGGCCAGCACCATCTGGTAGGCGCGTTCGACGATACCTCCAGCGGCGGCGCGCGCGCGTACATCCGCCGTGCGTCCGCCATCAGCGCGACACGGCTGGGACGATGCGCGTGCAGCACGATCGCCGCGGCATCGCTCAACGGCTGCGCAGCGCGGCCAGCGCCCTGCGAACAGGCAGTGCGCAGGCGCTGGACGGTCCCTAGCAGGATGTAATAGGTCGCGCCGACTTCCCACCCGCGAAAGCCCTGGCGCGCGCTGCTCCGGAACGCGTGGTGGTGGTTGTGCCACCCCTCACCCATCGTCGCGATCGCCAGCAGCCAATTGTTGCGCGAATCGTCGCCGGTGACATAGCGCCGCCGCCCGCTCACATGCGCCAGCGAATTGATGCAGAACGTGGCGTGATAGACGAGCAGGGTGCTACACACCAAACCGACGACCAGCCCCTGCCACCCGCCGATCGCCAGGCAGATCGCCCGCGAGCGCGACGGCGGGTGCGTTTTCATGCGCGTGCAGCCAGCGCAATTCGGGATAGCACGCCAGATCGGGGACGACGGACAGATCGGCCCGGTCGTGCCGGCGTGCGAAGATCCAGCCGACGTGGCTGTAGAAGAACCCGCGGTGGCGCGGCGAATGGACGTCGTCAGGTATCGGCATGGGCGATGGTGGCGGTGCTTGGCCGCCCACCACAACACGCTTTTCTGCGCGGTGCTTTGCGCCAGATACGCCAGCGCGAACTGGAACACGCGCCCGGTCGAAAACGCACGATGCGAGAAAGAGCGGCGATAGCCGCCAGTGACCGCGAACATGCGCAAGAGGTAAAGGCTGGCAGCCTAAACCACTATGGCGTCATTGGAAATCAGAACTCGCGCCAGTCGTTGTCGCCGCCGCCTGCACGGACCAGCGCCGGGATCGCGGCGGCGGGAAGCGGCTTGACCGGGGAGTTGTAGCGACCGGGCGCGGCGCGGGCCGGGCTTGTCGACGGGGCGGGACGATGCCCCGTGCGGCTGCGTTCCGCCCCCGTCTTGAAGTGGCCGGCCTGCTCGGACATGCTGGTCACTTCGCTGACGAGGTTGCGGGCGGCCGCCGAGGTTTCCTCGACCATCGCGGCATTTTGCTGCGTCGATTGGTCCATCGTGCCGATCGCGGTCGAAATCTCGGTGATCGCCGACGATTGCGCCTGATTGTCGTGGGCCATCGTCGCCAACAGTTGGTGAACCTGGGTCACGTCGCCGGAGATGTCGGCGAGCGCGCCGTCGACCTTGCGCACGGCCTCCACCGCGGTGCCGATTTCGGCCTGGGTCACGGTCAATTGGTCACGCGCGCGCTTGGCTTCTTCCTCGGCACGCATGGCGAGCGCGGAGACCAGGTCGGCGACGACCGCGAAGCCGCGGCCCGCGTCCCCTGCACGGCCGGCTTCGACCGCGGCGTTCATCGCGAGAACCCGCGTCTGGAAGGCGATCTTGTCGAGGCCCTCGATGACCGAGTCGATGCCCTTGGCGCTGTCCGACACCCGGCCCATCGCCTGCACGGCTTCGTCCGCGACCGCACGCCCGCCGCCGACGGTGGCGATGGCCTGATCGGCACGCTCGACGGTGCGGCTCGCCGCGGTCGCCGAAGCCTTGAGCCGGCCATCCATCTGGGTGATCGAGGCAGCGGTTTCCTCCAGCGACGCGGCATTGCTTTCGGTGCGGCGCGCCAGATCCTCGGACGCCTGGGCGATCTCGGTCGATCCGGTGCGGATGCTTTCCGCGCTCTGCGACACCGCGCCGATCAGGTCGCGCAGCTTGTCCAGCGCGGCGTTGAAATTGGATTGCAGCGAGACGTATTCGGCAGGGAACAAGCCGGGAATCGCCGACGTCAGGTCACCATCGGACAGGTCGGCCAGATGGTGGCTGAGGGTGTCGACGACCACCTTCTGCTCGGCATCGGCGCGCGCCTTCGCCTGGTCCGCGGCCTGCTTGGCGATACCGCTTTCGCGGAACACCAGCACCGCCTTGGCCATCGCACCGATTTCGTCGGTGCGCGCGGTACCGGGCACGTCGACGTCGTGATCGCCGTTCGCCAGCGTGGCCATGCAATTGCGCAAGCCCACGATCGGGCGACAGATCACGCGCACGGCGTACATGCAAAGCGCGCCACCCAGCACCATCATAATGCCTGCGACGACCAGCATCTGGCGCTCGATCTGGGCATTCTGCGCCAGCAATTCGGCCGCTGGGATGCCGACGAACAGGATGCCGATGACGTGGCCCGTCTTGTCCTTGATCGGATCGTAAGCGGTGAAGAACGGCTTGCCGAGAATGTCGGCGGCGCCATCGTAGCGCGCGCCCTTGCCCAACACGGCGTCGTAAGCGGGGCCGGGTTTCAGCGGCGTGCCGACGGCGCGGCTGCCGTCGTCCTTCTTGACGTTGGTCGCAACGCGCACGTCGCCGCGGAAGATCGTGGCATTGCCGCCGACCAGACCGGTAATCTTGTCGACCAGGTCGTTGTTGCCGTCGAGCGGGACGTTGCCGGCGTACAGACGATCACCTTCGACCCTGAAGTCTCGGCCAAGGCCGTTCAGCACATGCCATGCCACGGCCATGTTGGTCTTTTGCATCTCCTCACCGTGCTTGGCGGTGTTGGCCTGCAACAGGCTGCGCGTGCTGAAGAACGTCGCGGCCGACAAGGCCATCAACAGGGCCGCGGCGAGGAGCGCGATGGAGCCGGACAGCCCCAGCCGATCATGCCACGTAGAACCGGATTTCGCCACTTGCGCCACTTCGGATCCTCCCGCGGGTATAATCGCCCGCTGGGTCGTCGGATACGCAATCTGGGTTAGGGCAGTGCTAATGGACGCAGCCGCGCCGGCCGCCGCGCTGGCGGGCACCGCGGCGCGCGCCAGCCGTTCCAGTTCGTTCAGGTCGAATGCAGTGGGCGGAGCAGGTATCTGTTTTTTCCGGGTAATTCCGGTTGCTGCGGGCTGCGGATAGCGATTTCCGATCAGCGCGTGGATGACCAGACCGCTGAGAACCAGGATCGTACAATCGGCCAGTAACACTAAAGGGTAAGACCAGCCGGCGGCTGCCAGCGCCGGGCCGCCCATCACCCCCGCCAGCGCCGACGCGCCGCCGGGAGGATGCAGACAGCGCGCGAGCGACATGGCCAGGATCGCGCCCGACACCGCCGCCGCGGCGGCGAAGATCGGCTGCGGAACCAGATGCGCACAGGCGACGCCAACGAGCGCGGAGATCACGTTGCCGCCGATGATCGCCCACGGCTGCGCGAAGGGGCTGGCGGGCACGACGAACAACAGCACGCTGACGCTGCCGACGGCGCCCATCAGCAGGGGCAGGCCGGGCACGGGGGTGGGCAGGAACTGGCACGTCAGCCCGGTCAGCAAGACGCCGGCCAGCGCAGCCATCGCCGCGATCAGCCGCTGTCCCGAATTCGGGCCGAGCAGCCCCGCGACAGGCGTCGCCACCGGCACCGGAATCGCCGAAACCTGCGTAGCGGGAAGCACTATCGGCTGCATGTGCATAAGCTTTGTCTCCACCACCGCTGCGGGCCGGTGGAGATATTATAGGTCCGGCGCCACGCCTCCGTTTCGGCTCGACCCACCCTTAAGTATGATGCTATCGCAGAGCAGGACAGCGGGCGAGGAGTCCCGGCGAGCCGCAAGGTGGCAGCCGGGCGCGATGGGGGCATATGCGTAAACACTATCTGGCGGCTTCGGCGGCGCTGATGCTGCCGCCGGCGAACACGGCGCATGCGCAGGTGCAACCGGCCGAAGCATCGGTGGCGGATGTGGTGGTGACCGCGGTGACGCCGCTGACCGATGCCGACGATACCCTGTTGTCGACGGCGAAGGCCGCGGCGATCGATCGCTCGCACGCGATCGACCTGGCGGAATTCCTGCGGCGCACTACGCCGGGCGTCTATGTCAACGAAGTGCAGGGCAATCCCCTGCAACCCGATGTCAGTTATCGCGGCTATACCGCGTCCCCCCTGCTCGGCACGCCGCAGGGCCTGTCGGTCTATATGGACGGCGTGCGGCTGAACCAGCCGTTCGGCGATGTCGTCAGCTGGGACCTGATCCCGCGCGTCGCCATCGCGCAGATCACGCTGGTGCCGGGCACCAATCCGCTGTTCGGGCGCAACAGCCTGGGCGGGGCGTTGTCGATCCGTACCAAGGACGGGCGCGACCTGTCCGGCGCGAACGTCGAGGCGAGCTATGGCTCGTTCGATCGCCGCATCATCCAGGGCGAGGCCGGCGGCACGACGGCGCGAGGGTTCAACTGGTATCTGACCGCCAACCACTTCGCCGAGGACGGCTGGCGCGATGCATCGCCGTCGAAAGCCACGCAGGCGTTCGGCAAGGTCGGTTGGACCGATGACAGGACGGAAGTGTTCCTGTCGGGCAGCTATGCCGACACCGACCTGATCGGCAACGGATTGCAGCAGGGCGAATTCCTGGAACAGGATCGCGCGAGCATCTATACCAAGCCCGACCAGACGAAAAATCGCGCCGGATTGGTCAACCTGACCGCGGAACACGATGTTTCCGACAGTTTTCACGTCTCCGCCAACGGCTATTGGCGCACGCTGAAGACACAGACGTTGAACGGCGACGGCAACGAAGGCGCGCTCGGCCAGAACGTCTATGCGGCCGGTGAGACGGCGGGCAACACCCCCTTCCCCAGCGCGCGCTGCATCGCCGATGTCGCCGCGAACGACGAACCCAACGAGCGGTGCAACGCGGTGCTGAACCGCACCCGCACCGACCAGCAGGAATGGGGCGGCAGCGCGCAGGGCGTGTGGACCGCGCCCGCGCTGGGCGGCAGCAACCGGCTGACGTTGGGCGCAGCGTATCAGCGCAGCGTCGCGCGCTTCGGCCAGTCGACGCAATTCGGCTATCTCACCCCCGATCGCGGGGTCGTCGCGGTCGATGGCCCGGGTGCCTTTGCGGATGGCAGCCAGGATTCCGAGGATGCGTTCGACGCGCGCGTCGCGCTGACCGGGCGGACCTATGGCATCGGCGTCTATGCCAGCGACAGCGTCGACCTGACGCGCCACCTGCTGTTGAGCATCGCCGCGCGATACGATCGCACCGTCGTGCGCAACCGCGACGCGCTGACGCCCGGCGGCGGCACCGGGTCGCTGGACGGCGATGCGCATTACGACCGGGTCAATCCGGCCGTATCGCTGGCATGGTCCCCGAGCCGCGCGCTGACCCTCACGGCGAGCGCGGGCCAGACGAGCCGCGCGCCGTCCGCGATCGAGCTGGGTTGCGCCGACCCGGAATCGCCGTGCCGCCTGCCCAACGCGCTCGCCGGCGATCCGCCGCTGGACCAGGTCGTCGCGCGCACCGTGGAGCTGGGGGCGAAAGGCGCGGTGGGCGCGCGCGCCGGCTGGTCGCTGACCGCATTTCGCAGCGACAATGCGAACGACATCCTGTTCGTCGCCGACGATCAGGCCGGCTTCGGCTATTTCCGCAATTTCGGCGGCACCCGGCGCCAGGGGATCGAAGCAGGCGCTTATGCCGCGTTCGGCACGATCGGCCTGCACGCCGATTACACATATCTGGACGCCACGTTCCGCAGCGCGGAGACGGTGAACGGCGAGGCCAACAGCAGCAACGACGGCGACGGCCCCGGGTTCGAAGGCGATATCGCGATCCGGCGCGGCGACCGCATTCCCCTGGTCCCGCGCCATATCTTCAAGGCGGGCGCGACATGGGACGTGGCGCCCGAGATGACGCTGAACGCCGACATGATCGCGTTGGGCGGGGTGATCGCGCGCGGCAACGAGAATGGCGCGCACGAACCGGACGGCGTCTATTATCTGGGCGAAGGTAAGACCGATGCCTATGCGGTGTTCAACCTGGGCATGGAATACCGGCCCCGCCCAGGCCTGAGCGTGTTCGTGCAGGCCGACAACGTGCTGGATGCCCATTATGCGACCGCGGCGCAGCTGGGCGCGACCGCGTTCGACACCAATGGCGCGTTCGTCGCACGGCCGTTCGCCGGGCCGGTCATCGACGGCGAGCGGCCGCTGCGCCACGCCACGTTCTATGCACCCGGCGCGCCCCGTCAGGCGCGACTGGGCGTCCGTCTGGGTTTTTGAGCCTGGCGTCTGCCGGGCCTTTCCGCCCCCCTTGATTTACTATACCGTCCTAGATTGCAGGATCGGCCGAAAACGGCGGACCTGAGGAGGGGATAATGATGAGAATGGCCCGGATTCTGGCCGCGGGGGCGGCGTTTTCCTATCTGACATTGGCGGCGATGCCCGCTTATGCCGACACCACCGGCGATCTGCTGCGCAAGCTGCTCGAAAAGGGCATCCTGACGCAGGCGGAATATGACGAATTGTCCGCACGCCAGACGCAGCAGCCCGCAGCAGTAGCGGCGCCGCCGGCGTCGGCCGATGCGGTGCAGGTGACGACCGCCGCACCCGCTCAGCCGCAACAGGCCGCCGCCGCCGCGCTGGACGACAAGCGCGGGGTGCGGATGACCGAAAGCGGTGTCGGCTTCGAAATGGCCGGCGTCACGCTCAAATTCTCCGGCTCGGTCAACGGCTTCTACGTCCATGACAGCGGCGACGCGGCGACCGCGGCGAACACCGTCGATGGCGGCCTGGCCTCCGTCGGGCCGAAGAGTTCGTCGGTGCGCAACGGACTGCTCCCCGGTTTCCTGAAAGTCGACGTGACGACGAACCAGGGCGGCTGGGACGTCGGCGCGCATTTCGGCATGTATCCGGGCATCGACAGCGTGTCCGGCATCGGCGGCGCCAATTCGGGCGGCACCCCGCAGGCACTGGCCACATCGGGCATCGATTTCCGCCAGACGTATCTAACGTTCGGCAAGGCCAGCTTCGGCGAGGTCAAGATCGGCCGCGACATCGGCCTGTTCGGATCGGACGCGATCCTGAACGACATCACCCTGTTGTCGGTCGGCTCCGCGGCGGGCAATGCCGCGCCGTCGAATACGTCGCTGGGCCGCATCGGCCTGGGCTATATCTACACCGATTTCCAGCCGCAGATAACCTATACCACGCCCAAGTTCGGCGGCGTGCAGATCGCGGTCGGCGCGTTCCAGCCGCTTGTGACGATCGGCAACGACGAAGTGAACAGCGCCCCCGGTTTCCAGGGCAAGGTGAGCTATGACGGCAAGTTCGATGCCTTCACCACGCATCTGTGGGCATCCGCGGTGATCCAGAAGCACGACGGAATCCTGGGCGACCCCAGCTACACCGGGCGGGCGTTCGACGTCGGCGCGAAACTGGGCCTGGGGCCGGTCGGCGTGACCGGTTATTATTACGACGGCACGGGCGTCGGCACCACCGGCCTGTTCATCCTGTCCACCGCCGCCAACGGGCGCAGGCGTGACTCGCACGGCTTCTATGTCCAGGGCACCTATGCGATCGGCAAGCTGACGCTGGGCACCAGTTACGGCGCCAGCTACCTCGATCTGGCGCAGGGCGAGATCAACCCGACGCTGTTGCGCAAGAACGGCAGCTGGGTCGGCCAGGCGCGCTATGGCCTGACGCCGTGGGTCACGCTGGTCAGCGAATACGTCCATACCAAGGCGGAGGCGCAGGGCGGCAACGACGCAGCGTCGGATGCGATCGCGGCAGGTGCGATCCTGTTCTTCTGATCTGACGCGCCGCGCGGCGATCCTCGCTGCCGGCGCGTCTTGCTCCGTCGCCGCTTTCGCCAGCGGCGACGGACTTGTCGAAGTGGCGCCCGGCCTGTTCGTGCGGCGCGGCGTCGATGCCGAAGCGTCGCGCGCCAACCTGGACGGCATCGCCAATGCCGGCTTCGCGATCGGCGCTGCATCGATATGCGTGACCGATCCAGGCGGCAGCATGGCCGATGGCGCCGCCCTGCGCCGCGCGATCCGCCGGCGCAGCGCCTTGCCGATCAGCCACGTCATCCTGAACCACGACCATCCCGATCACCTGTTCGGCGCGTCGGCCTTCGTCGCGGATCGCCCCGCCTTCGTCGGCCATCGCGCACTGGCGGGATCGCTGGCGGCGCGCGGCGACTATTATCGCGCGCGGCTGGCGGAGGCGATCGGTGCCGACGCCGCCGGATCGCTGGTCGCGCCGACCTTGCCGGTCACCGACGTTTCGCGCATCGACCTGGGCGGGCGGATGCTGGAGGTGACCGCGCATCCCCCGGCGCACACCCACTGCGACCTGTCGACGCGCGACATGACCAGCGGCGTGCTGCTGACCGGCGACCTGCTGTTCGTCGGTCGCGTGCCCGCCTGGGACGGCAGCCTGACCGGATGGCTGGCGGTGCTGGAAGCGATGCGCGGTGCGCGTGCCGTGCCCGGCCACGGGCCGGCGATCGTCGCGCTGCCATCGGCGGTCGCGGGGTTGCGGCGCTATCTGCTGGCGCTGCGCGACGGCACCCGCCGTGCGATCGCCGCCAATGTGCCGATCGCCGTCGCCGCAAAGACCGTGGCGATCGAGGAGCGGCCGCATTGGCGCTTGTTCGACGCCTATCACCCGCGCAACGTCATCCAGGCGTATAAGGAGCTGGAATGGGAATGATCCGCACCGCATTCGTCCTCGGCCTGGCGGCACTCGCCGCGCCGGCCGCCGCGCAGCTCGACGATCCGGTGGCGCGCGAGGCCCGCTGGGCGGAGGTGCGCGCGGCGATCTTCGGCGACAAGCCGGTCACGGCGACCACCGGCGTCATCACGCTGGACGCACCGGTGCGCGCCGACGATGCCGCGCTGGTGCCCGTCACGCTGACGCTGCACGATCCGGCGATCGTCGCGGTCCATCTGGTGATCGACGAGAATCCCTCGCCTTATGCCGCGCATCTGGTCTTCGGCCCTGCCGCCGATCGCCACGCGGTGACGTTCCGGGTGCGCGTCAACGGCTATACCAACATGCACGCCATCGCCGAATATGCCGACGGGCGGCTGGTGACGACGACGCGTTTCGTGAAGGCGGCGGGCGGATGCTCCGCACCGATCGGGGTGACCGACGAAGATGCGATGCAGGGGATGGGCGAGATGCGCGCCCGCTTCGATCGCGCCGCGAAAGGGCAGCCGATTCCGGCGGTGGTGATGGTGCGCCATCCCAATTTCACCGGCATGCAGATGAACCAGATCACCCGGCTGACCACGCCGGCGCGCTATGTCGAGCGAATCGAGGTGAAATCGGGCGAGCGCAGCGTCTTCACGCTCGATGGCGACATCGCTTTATCGGCAAACCCCGCGATCGGATTCGCGTTCGCGCCCAGAACGGGTGAAATCTTGCACGTCACGGCGACGGACAGTGCCAAGGCGCGGTGGGAGCACAGCTTTGCGATCACGCAGACGCCATGATCGTCGCCGCGGTCATGGCGTCGGTAGCGGCGGTGATCGAGCCCGCCGGCTATTGGACCGGGCCGATGCGCGGCGATACGCCAGCGACCCTGCAAGGCGCCGCGGTGATCGACGGCGCGGCGCTGGACCGGATGATCGCGCGCGACCGTCCGGTGATGATCGATGTCTCTCCGGCGGAGCAGCGGCCGGCCGGGGTGCGATCGTGGCTGCCGACGCATCGATCGATCCCCGGCAGCCGCTGGTTGCCCGGTGCCGGCGACGGCGTGCTGGCGGCGGAGCGGGAGGCGGCGCTGGTGGCGATCGCGGGAGCGCGCACAGGTGCCGTGGTCGTGTTCTGCCATCCGCGCTGCTGGGCGAGCTGGAACGCCGCCAAGCGGCTCGTCCGCGCCGGATTCTCGCGGGTATATTGGTATCGCGACGGGATCGAAGGCTGGCAGGTCGCGCATGCGACCGCGGTGGTGCCGGCCGATCCGCGCTGGCCGCAAAGCCGAACGTCGGAAACGAAGGCCCCTCCCCCGACGGGAGAGGGGCCGGTCGTTCAGTCTGCCGAGAAGGAATAGACGGCGAGCTTGTTGCCGTCGGGATCGCGGGTGTAGCCGGCATAGGCGTTGGGTGCCCAGCCGCGGGTGCCGACGGCGCCTTCGTCCGGGCCGCCGAGCGACAGCGCGGCGTCGTGAAATGCCTGCACCCCGGCGCGGTTCTTCGCTGCGAAGCTGATCGTGCCGCCGTTGCCGACCGATGCGGGTTCGCCGTTGGCGGGCTTCAGCACGAAGAATTCGGTCGAGCCGTTCTCACCCCAGATCGAGGCATTGTCGCCCAGATCGGCGGTGCGGGTATAGCCGATCGCGCCGAGCACCTTGTCGTAAAAGGTGCGTGCGGTTTCCAGATCCTTGGTGCCGACCGTGACGTGCGTGAACATAGCCATGGGTATTCCCCTCGTGGTTGGTTATCGTTGTAGACGTCGTTTCGAGCCCGTCTGAAAACTCGCGAAAGAGCGCGTTTCGCAGGCGAACGGACTCTTGGTCTTCAACCGAGCCGCTGCGCATGCCAGCGCAGATGATCGGGTATGAAGGTCGAGATGAAATAATAACTGTGATCGTATCCCGGCTGCATCCGCAGGGTCAGCGGGATGTCCGCCGCCTTACAGGCTGCCTCCAGCAGTTCGGGGCGCAGCTGTTCGGCCAGAAACTGGTCCGCTGCACCCTGATCGACCAGCAAGTCGGGCGCGCGGGCGCCGTCCTCGATCAGGGCGACCGCATCGTGCTTGCGCCAGCCCGCGCGATCTTCGCCCAGATAGCCGCCCAGCGCCTTGTGGCCCCAGGGCACCTGCCCCGGCGCGACGATCGGTGCGAAGGCAGAGATCGCCTTGTAGCGCCCCGGATGCGACAGGCCGATGGTCAGCGCGCCGTGGCCGCCCATCGAATGGCCCATGATCGACTGACGATCCATGTCCGCCGGAAACTCCGCCGCAATCAGCGCGGGCAGTTCGTGCGTGATATAGCTCCACATCTTGTAATGCGGGGCGAACGGCGCTTGCGTGGCATCGACGTAGAAGCCCGCGCCCAGCCCGAAATCATAGGCGCCGGCCGCATCGTCCGCGACGCCGTCGCCGCGCGGCGACGTATCCGGCGCGACGAAGATCAGGCCCAGTTCCGCACACACGCTGCGAAACTCGCCCTTGTCGGTGACATTGGCGTGGGTGCACGTCAGCCCCGACAGATAGAAGACGACCGGCAGCTTCGCGCCCGGTGAGTGCGCGGGCACGTAGACCGAAAAGGTCATGTCCGTGCCCGTCGCGGTGGACGCATGGCGGTAGACGCCCTGCGTCCCGCCATGCGCGATATTGGTGGAGACCGTCTCCATCAGTAGACGACGACCGAGCGGATGCTTTCGCCGGCGTGCATCAGATCGAAACCCTTGTTGATCTCGTCCAGCGACAGGACGTGGGTAATCATCGGATCGATCTGAATCTTGCCGTTCATGTACCAGTCGACGATCTTGGGCACGTCGGTGCGGCCCTTTGCCCCGCCGAACGCCGTGCCGCGCCAGTTGCGGCCGGTGACCAGCTGGAACGGACGGGTCGAGATTTCCTTGCCCGCTTCCGCCACGCCAATGACGATCGAGGTGCCCCAGCCGCGGTGGCATGCCTCCAGCGCCTGGCGCATCACGTCGGTGTTGCCCGTGCAGTCGAACGTATAGTCCGCGCCGCCATCGGTCAGCGCCACCAGATGCCCGACGATGTCGCCGTCGACGGTCTTGGGATCGACGAAGTGCGTCATCCCGAAGCGGCGGCCCCATTCCTCGCGGTCGGGGTTGATGTCGACGCCCACGATCATCCCCGCGCCCGCCAGCCGCGCGCCCTGGAGGACGTTCAGGCCGATCCCGCCCAGCCCGAACACGATCACCGTGTCGCCGACCGCGACCTTTGCGGTGTTGACCACCGCGCCGACCCCCGTTGTCACCCCGCAACCGATATAGCAGCTCGTCTTGAACGGCGCGTCGGGGCGGATCTTCGCCACCGCGATCTCGGGGAGGACGGTGAAGTTCGAGAAGGTCGAGCAGCCCATATAATGGAAGATCGGCTGCCCCTTGTGGCTGAACCGCGTGGTGCCGTCGGGCATCAGCCCTTTCCCCTGCGTCGCCCGGATCGCGGTGCACAGGTTCGTCTTGCCGCTCAGGCACGACCTGCATTGGCGGCATTCTGGGGTGTAGAGCGGGATCACATGGTCGCAGACCGCGACCGAGGTCACGCCCGTGCCGACCTCCCGCACCACGCCGGCGCCTTCATGGCCCAGGACGCTGGGGAACAGCCCCTCGGAGTCGAGCCCGTCCAGCGTGTACGCGTCCGTATGGCAGATGCCCGTCGCCATGAT
>DASTLZ010000119.1:0-1846 GCA_035714425.1 Sphingomonas sp. | reverse complement strand
GGCGACATCATCCTGGTGGTGGGCACCCGCGGCGGGCATCTGGGCCAGTCGCTGTGGCTGCGCGACGTGCACGGCCGCGAGGAGGGTCCGCCGCCGCCCGTCGACCTGACGGCCGAACGCGCGGCGGGCGACCTGATCCGCGCCGGCATCGCCGCGGGGCAGCTGACTGCGGTCCACGACGTCGCCGACGGCGGCGTGGCGGTGACCATCGCGGAAATGGCGCTGGCCGGTAATATCGGCGCGATGATCGACCGCAAGCAGCCGTTCGACTGCGCGCGATCCTTCTTCGCCGAGGATCAGGGGCTGTATATCGTCACGATCGACGATCATGCGATGCTCGATTTCCTGACGGCGGCGCACAATGCCGGCGTCGACGTGGAACCGATGGGCCGCACCGGGGGCAAGCGACTGATCTTCGAACGGCCCGACCGCGACGACGTGGTCACGCTGGACGCGCTGCGCACCGTGCACGAGGGGTTTTTCCCGAAGCTGATGGACGCGACGCTGGCTTGAGCAGAGTCGTAGACGAAGCTTAGATGACCGCATCTCGCATCACCGCGCTCGATGTCCTGCGCGGGGTGGCGGTGATGGGTATCCTGGTCGCCAACATGCCGGCGTTCGCGTTGCCGGAAGCCGCCTATTTCAACCCGCGCGCCTGGGGTGGCACGGCACCGGCGGACCTTGCCGTGTGGTTCGCCACGTTCGTGCTGGTCGAAAGCAAGCTGCGCGCCTTGTTCTCGATGCTGTTCGGCGCATCGATGCTGCTGGTCGTCGAACGGGCGGCGGCAAGCGGGCGCGATCCGGCTTCGGTGCATCTGCGGCGGATGGCGTGGCTGTTCGCGATCGGGTGCATGCATCTGTACGCGGTCTGGTGGGGAGACATCCTGGCGCATTACGCGCTGTGCGGCGCCATCGCCTATATGGCCGCCGGCCTGCGGGTGCGCTGGCTGCTGGGGATCGCGGCGGTTCTGACATTGTGGCAGATCGTACAGGAGGCCGGGTTGTACCTCGCGCTGACCGCGACCGACGTGGGCCCGCGTTTCGTCGCGGCGATGGCGCAGACGTTCGGCATACCGCCACACGGCGACCTGCTGCGCGAAGTCGCGGCGTATCGGGGCGATTATACGCAGGTCTTCGCATGGCGATGGCGACATGCGACATCGCCCTTGACGCTGCTGCCGTTGCTCGCGCCGGAGACGCTGGCCGCGATGCTGGTCGGGATGGCCGGGCTGAAATCGGGGTTCCTGAGGCGGGAATGGCCGCGCGCGCAGTATGGCTGGTGTGCGGGCGTCGGGCTGGGCATCGCGCTGCCCGTTTATGCGTGGCTCGGGTGGCGGACACTGGGCGGCGGCTTTGCGTTGCGCGACGTGGTACTGGGATCGGTGAGCGCATCGGCGGCGTTGCGCCTGCCGGGCGCGATCGGGCTGGCCGCGCTGATCCTGCTGGCGACACGCGACGGTGGCTGGCTGACAACACGGATCGCGGCGGTGGGGCGGGTCGCGTTCACCAATTACCTTGCGACATCGGTCGTGATGACGACGATCTTCTACGGCTATGGGCTGGGCCTGTTCGGCGCACTGTCGCGCGCGGACCTCTATACGCTGGTGCCGATCGCCTGGATCGCGATGCTGGCGTGGTCGCAGCCGTGGCTGGCGCGCTATCGCCACGGCCCGCTGGAATGGATGTGGCGTTCGCTCGCGCAGTGGCGGGTGGAGCCGATGCGGATCGTTGCACCTCGCTAATGCGAGCCATACGCAATTTGCTTGCGAGCGCCTCTCAATAGCGCTATCTCCGCTGGCAGAGCCGAGGGGATGTTCATGGTTGTGTGCGTTTGCAATGCCATCCG
>DASTLZ010000118.1:0-1825 GCA_035714425.1 Sphingomonas sp. | reverse complement strand
ATCGACAGTCGCGTCGGCCGATTCCTCGGTCGCCGGCAGCCACAATTCGACTGTCGTACCGCGCCCCGGCTCGCTCTCCAGGCGCAGCGTGCCGCCCGATTGCGCCGCCAGGCCGTGGATCATCGACAGGCCCAGGCCCGTGCCCTTGCCGACGCCCTTGGTGGAAAAGAACGGCTCCGCCGCACGCGCCAGCGTGGCGCGGTCCATGCCGATGCCGGTGTCGCTCGCCACCAGCCGCACATATTCTCCCGCCGTCAGCCCCAGCACATTGCCCGCCTCCAGCATGGACGCCGATGCGCCCAGCGTCAGCCTGCCGCCGCCCGGCATGGCGTCGCGCGCGTTGATCGCCAGGTTGAGCAGCGCGAGTTCCAGCTGGTTGGGATCGACGCGCGCGGCGGGCAATTCGCCCGGCATCTCGACCACGATCGCGATCGTCGGGCCCAGCGAGCGGCGGATCAATTCCACCATCCCCTCCACCAGCGCGCCGACGTCGACTGCGCGGGGCTGCAACGCCTGACGCCGGGCGAAGGCCAGCAGTCGCTGCGTCAGCATCGCTGCACGTTCGGCCGCCTGCAACGCACCGGTCACCATCTTCTGGGTGCGTTCGTCGTCCTTGTGCCGCCGCCGGACCAGATCGAGGCTGCCGACGATCGGGGTCAGCAGATTGTTGAAATCGTGTGCGACCCCGCCGGTCAGTTGGCCGATGGCGTCCATCTTCTGCGCCTGTGCCAGCTGCGCATCGGCTTCCTTGCGCTCGGTGATGTCGGACACCACGCCCACTAGGCGCAACGGCACACCGGCATCGTCATAGCGCACGCGCCCGCGTGCGGCGATCCAGCGTTCCTGGCCCTGCACCGTGCGGATGCGGCATTCGATATCGAGCGCACCGCTCGCCAGCGCGCCGTCGAACGCCGCGCTGACGCTTGCGCGTTGCGCCGGATCGACATGCGCCAGGAATACCGAAACGTCCCAATGCGCCACCAAGCGTGGATACCCGAAGATCTCGTCATGCCGCGCCGTGCGACGCGCGTCGCCGGTCGCCAGGTCGATGTCCCAGCTGCCCATGCCAGCAGCGTCGAGCGCGATCTCCAGGCTATCGCGCGCCGCCGCGAGTTCCGCGGTGCGATCGAACACCGCGCGTTCGAGCATCTGCGCGGCGTCGCGGACTTCATATTGGCGCGCGCGCGCCTTCCGCGCCGATCCGATCGCGCCCAGCATCGCTTCGGCATGCAGCGGCCGTTCCAGCATGACGACGTTGCCCAGATCGGCCAGCCGCTTCGTCGCCGCCTGCGTCCGCGGCGCGCGCGCGCCGTTCGCCAGCACCACGAACGGCAGGTCGGACCAGGTCGGTTGCTCCGAAATCCACTGGATCAGCGCCGCTTCATCGGCACCGGCCAGCGCCTCCTCGGTCATCAGCACGACGCCGGCGCCTTCGACAAGCGCCGCCGTCAGTGCGGGCAGATCGACACAGATGCTGGAAGCGATCCCGTGCCGGGCAAGCAGCTCGGCGGCGATCGCGGCATCGCGGCCGCGCGGCGCCAGGATCACCACCCGCTGCGCCAGGTCCGCCGGTTCGCTCAAGATGCGCGTCCACGCGCCAGCAACGCGCCGCTGTCGCCCGCGAAGGTCGGTACGCCGGTCAGCACCCTCTGGAACGCGCGCAACGGTTCGCCGAGCTGCAACCCGGCAGGACCGATCCGAAATTCGCGGATGGTGCGTTCATGCTCTGCGGTGCGTGTCTTGATGACCGAAATCGCCTGACGCACTTCACCGTGCGCTTCGAAATAGCGCAGCTGGATCACACTGTCGGACAGATAGCTGATGT
>DASTLZ010000117.1:0-8455 GCA_035714425.1 Sphingomonas sp. | reverse complement strand
CTACGACAACCGGGGCTTCACTGCCCGAAAGACAAACCGCCGATGACAGCGCGGGACATATAGAGATAACCCACCATCGAAGTGGGATTTGGGAGGATGATGATGAAGGCTTTTCTCATGGCCGGGTCGGCCGTCGCGCTGACGCTCGCAAGTCCCGCAGTGGCGCAGGACGCAGGCGCCACGGGGGCCGCGACGCGAGCGCAGGACACGCAGGCCACCGACGTACAGACCGCCGCCACCGCGCCGGTCGAGACGGCGGCGCCCGGCGATATCGTCGTCACCGCGCAGAAGCGATCGGAGCGGTTGCAGGACGTGCCGGTCGCGATCACGGTCGTGTCGGGCGATGCGATCGCGGCGAAGGGCGCGCTCAACATCGAAGGCGTGCAATATCTGGTGCCCACGCTGAACTTCCGCAAATCGGGAACCGCGATCAACCAGTCGTTGTTCCTGCGCGGCGTCGGCACGTCGACCTTCTCGATCGCGGGCGAGCCTTCGATCTCCACCGTGGTCGACGGCGTGGTCTATAGCCGCGCGGGCGAAGCGTTCAGCGACCTGGTCGATATCGACCGGCTGGAAGTGTTGCGCGGGCCACAGGGCACCTTGTTCGGCAAGAACACCAGCGCCGGCGTCATCAACATCGTCACGAAGCGGCCAGGCAACGATTTCGGCGGCTATGTCGAGGGCGGCTATTACACCAATGGCGACGAATATCGCGTCCGCGCCGCGCTCGACGTGCCGCTGGGCGAGCATCTCAAGAGCCGGGTGACGGGCTTCTACGGCACATACGACGGCAATATCTTCAACGCCGCCTATGGAAACCGCCGGGTCAACGGCTACGAGCATTACGGCGTGCGCGGCATGATCGTCGCCGATCCGACGCCGGATTTCACCCTGACCCTGATCGCCGATTACCGCGAAAGCCGCGACGATTGCTGTGCCGAGGTCATCGGCACGCTGCCGTCCAATGCCACCGCACAGGTGCTGCCGACGCCGCGCGGCAACGAATCGCGCACCATCAACCAGAATCTGGTCACCGCCACAGACGAAAAAAGCTGGGGCGCATCGATGCAGGCGGATTGGACGCTGGGCGCGAACACGCTGACCTACATCGGCAGCTACCGCGAATATGACAACACCGAAATCCGCGACGGCGATTGGCTGCCCCAGGCGTATAACGGCTTCAACCAGCTGCACGATTTCGGGCCGCAGACCAGCGACACGCTGACCCAGGAAGTGCGGCTGACCAGCCCGGCGGCGCAATTCTTCTCCTATGTGCTGGGGGCTTATTATTCACGCGCCTATACGCAGCGCAGCTTCACGCGCAGCGACATCACCTGCCCCACCGGTGCCCTGCCCGCGCTGACGCCCTGTTCCAACCCGCTGCTGCTGGCGCAACGTCCCACCGGCACCGCGGTGTTCGGATCGACGTTCAAGAATTTCGCGCTGTTCGGGCAAAGCACGCTGAACTTCACCGATCGCTTTCGCGGCATCCTTGGCGTGCGCTACACCACCGATCAGCTGGACGTATTCCACAGCCGCCGCACCGCTCTGACCGGTCCCGGCATCAACCCCAATTTCGACCAAGGCGTGTACGACCGCTACCTGACCCTGGTCGCCGCGGGCGTTCCGCCGACGACTGCGCAGACGCAAGGCGTAGCCGCGTCGAACGGCGTGCCCTTCACGGCCAAGACGACGAACGACAATTGGTCCGGCAAGGTAGGCGCGCAGTTCGACATCGCAGCGCAGTCGACCGCCTATGCCACCTATGCGCGCGGCTATAAGGGACCCGCATTCAACATCTTCTACAATCTGACCGCGACGGGCACCAACGTGATCGAGCCGGAGACGGCGGACAGTTTTGAGATCGGGTTGAAGAACACGTTCCTGGGCGGCAGGCTGGTGGTCAACCTGGCCGGCTATTACGCGAAATATCACAATTTCCAGGCAAACAATCCCGACCTTGTCGCCGGCGTCGTCGTCACCCGCTTCACCAACGCGGGCGAAATCTCCACCCGTGGCGGCGAGCTGGACCTGCTGTTCCAGCCGGTTCGCGACCTCAGCTTTTCGGGCGGGGTGGCCTATACCGATGCGCGGGTGGACCAGTTCCGGGCGCCCATTAACGGCGTGACCACGGGCATCGTGCCGCCCGGCACGCAATTGCCCTATGCGCCGAAATGGAAGGGGTCGCTGGGTGCCGATTACCGGTTGCGCACCGGCGGCGCGGTCGATTTCGCGCTGGGCGCACAAGGGTCGTACCAGTCGAGCCAGATCTCGCAGCTCGATGCCAGTGCTACCATCCGCACCGCCACGACGATCAAGGCGTACGGCCTGGTCGATCTGTCGGCGGGGCTCGTCGAGGCGAACGACCGTTTCCGCGTGACGTTCCAGGTGAAGAACCTGTTCGATCAGAGCTTTGCGTCGGCGATCACGTCGGGCGGGCCGGGTGGCAGCTATCGCTATCTGATCCCGCGCGAGGCGGATCGGTATTACGGGGTGACGGCGCGCATCGGGTTCTGAGCCGACGCTTCGGGCTCGGCGACCTCATCGGGCAACGCCCAGATCAGGTCGCCGCGGCCCAGGATGCGGCCGTCGTGGGCGTGCACCGCCACGGGCTCGATCGCTCGCCGGTCGCGGGCGTCGACCAGAATCGGGAACGCCGGCACGCACGTCTCCCACCGTTCGCCCCATTGACGCAGCGCGACCATCGTCGGCAGCAGGGCAAAGCCCTTGTCGGTCAGATCGTAGGCGATCTTGCGCCGGTCCTCCGCGATCGGCGATCGCTTCATGATGCCGTGTTCCACCAGCCGGCCGAGGCGGTTGGCCAGGATGTTGCGCGCGATGCCCAGTTCGGACTGAAATTCCTCGAAATGGCGCAGGCCGTTGAACGCGGCGCGCAGGATCAGGAACGACCAGCGTTCCCCCATCGATTCCAGCGCCGCCGGCAGGCTGCATTCCCCCAGCGGCTCGCGCAATTTGGCCATCGTCGGTTTCCTCGCCCGCCTGTAACTATCGCACAATGGCGGACCGCGGAAGATGGCGACGTTTCGCCTTGCCAAGGCGCAGGCAGGACTGCACCAAGGGCGGGTGCTGCGACAATATGAACTCGTCGATCGCGTGCTCGACTACGATCCGAATGCCGACGAGGCGCTGCTGAACCGTGCCTATGTGTTTTCGATGCACGCGCACGGCAGCCAGAAACGGGCGTCGGGCGATCCGTATTTCAGCCATCCGATCGAAGTCGCGGGCATCCTGACCGATCTTCACCTGGACAGCGAGACGATCGCCACCGCGATCCTGCACGACACGATCGAGGATACGGTGGCGACGCCGGAGGAGATCGAGCGGATCTTCGGCGCGTCGGTGGCGCGGCTGGTGGACGGCGTGACCAAATTGTCGAAGATCGAGGCGCAGACCGAAAGCGAGCGCGCCGCCGAGAACCTGCGCAAATTCCTGCTGGCGATGTCCGACGACATCCGCGTCCTGCTGGTCAAGCTGGCCGATCGGCTGCACAACATGCGCACGCTCCACCACATCGCCAAGCCGGAGAAGCGGCGGCGGATCGCGCGCGAGACGATGGACATCTACGCCCCCCTTGCCGAGCGGATCGGCATGTACGAGTTCATGAAGGAGATGCAGACGCTCGCCTTCGAACAGCTCGAACCCGAAGCCTATGTCTCGATCTCGCGCCGGCTGGAGCAATTGAAGACCGGTGGCGACGACCGGATCACCAAGATCGCATCCGGGCTGAAACAGCTGCTCGACCGATCGGGGGGGATCGACGCCGACGTGTCGGGGCGCGAAAAGCATCCCTATTCCATTTGGAAGAAGATGTCCGAACGGCACATCAGCTTCGAACAATTGTCCGACGTGATGGCGTTTCGCGCGATCGTGCCGACGGTGGAGGATTGCTATGCCGCGCTGGGCCTGATCCACCGCCGCTGGCCGATGGTGCCGGGGCGGTTCAAGGATTATGTCTCGACGCCCAAGCGCAACGGATATCGATCGTTGCACACGTCGGTGATCCACGCCGACAACGCCCGCATCGAAATCCAGATCCGCACGCCTGACATGCATGCGGAGGCGGAATTCGGGCTGGCGGCGCATTGGGCGTACAAGCAGGACAAGGTCCGGCCGGACACGCAGCATAGTTGGATCGCCGATCTCGTCGAAATCCTCGACACCGCCGGCAGCCCCGAAGAGCTGCTCGAACATACCCGCATGGCGATGTATCAGGATCGCATCTTCGCCTTCACCCCGAAGGGCGAGCTGATCCAGCTGCCCAAGGGCGCCACGCCGGTCGATTTCGCCTATGCGGTCCACACGGACCTGGGCAATCAGGCGGTGGGCGCGCGGATCAACAGCCGCGTCGTGCCGCTGAAGACGATCATCGAAAACGGCGACCAGGTGGAAATCCTGCGCTCCAAGGGGCAGACGCCGCAGCCAAACTGGCTGAATTTCGCGATCACCGGCAAGGCGCTGGCATCGATCCGCCGCCATTTGCGCAACACCGAGCGCGACGAGCAACTGACGTTGGGGCGCAAGCTGTACGAGGATATCGTCCACCGCCTGCCCGCCCAGATCGGCAGCGACGCACTGGCCCATGCGCTGAAGCGGCTGAAGCTGGCGGACGAGCCCGCGCTGCTGATCGCCATCGCGCGGCGGACGCTATCGGACGCACAGGTGATGGAAGCGCTGATGCCCGGTTCGGCCGGCGGCGACCTGGGCCATGCCCTCCCGCCGCAGAAAAGCGCGATCTCCATCCGCGGGCTGACGCCGGGCGTCGCGTTCGAACTGGCGACATGCTGCCATCCGATCCCCGGCGACCGGATCGTCGGGTTGCGCCGGCCGGACGCGGGGATCGAAGTGCATGCGATCGACTGCGCCGTGCTGACCGCTATGGCCGAGCGATCGAACGAGGAAACCGACTGGGTCGACGTGTCCTGGGGCGAGACCGAGGGCGCTGTCGCGCGTATCTCGATCGAGGTGCGCAATGAACCCGGCGCGCTGGGCGTGATCGCCACCGTGATCGGCGCGCACAAGGCCAACATCATCAACCTGCGCCTGGACAACCGCGACACCGGTTTCCACACCAACACGATCGACGTGGAGGTCCACGACCTGCAACAGCTGATCCGCCTGATGGCCGCGCTGCGCGCCGCCGATGCGGTGAATGCGGTGGAGCGGGTCTGATCGGCGATCCGGCGGGGGCAGTCAGGCCGGGGCGATCATCATCGCGAGTACCGCCGTTTCACTGCCGCTGACTTCCAGGACGTAGCGGCCGGGCTTGAGCGCGAAATCGACCCGCTTACGGTAAGGCGAACAGCCGTCCGCATGGCCGTGGCCGACGGCGGCCATCACGCGCGTCCCCTGCACGACGTCGATCCAGGCACCGGCGCCCAGCGACACACGGTAACGGCCGGCGGCGGCGACCTCGAACGCGAAGGCGCCGCCGTGGGTGCCGGGCTTGGCCTGCTTGGTGGGGGCGACCGGGAAGCGGACGGTGTCGCCGGGCAGCAACGCGGCGCGCACCCCCTGCCCGATCGCGAGCGTCACCCCCGACAACATCGGCGATGGCGGCGGCAGCGGGCAGGCAGCCGGGGAAGCGGTAGCTTGGGCGGCGAGCAGCAGGGCGAGGATCATGGCGTAAACGTCCTTCAATCGACGGCGAGGATAACGTGCGACGCCTTGACCAGCGCCAGCGCAGGGGCGCCGACCACCAGGTCCAGTGCGTCGGCACTCGCGCGGGTCAGCGTGGCCGTTAGCGTCTTGCCCACGTGCAGCTCCAGCGTCACCTCGCTGCCGACCGCCCCGTCGTGCCGCGCGACGACCCGGCCGGCCAGGCAATTGCGCGCCGACGTCCGCATCCCCGGCTCGCCGCGCGCCAGCACGACGAAGCTGGCCTTGACCAAGGCCGTAGCGACGACGCCGGGCGCCAGGCCCAGGGCATCGACGCTGGCGCGGGTGATGGTGGCGACGATCTCGACCCCGTCGGCGATGGCCAGCACCACTTCCGCCTCGACTTCGCCTTGCGTCACGCGCAGCACTTCGCCGCGCAATGCGTTCCTTGCACTGGTCTTCATCGCCGTCCCCATCAAGAGCGGGCGCAACACGGAGCCCACCAGATTGTCCTCCAGCCGCGCGATCGTGGCGGCAAGGTCCGCGGCGACCGCGTCGAATGCGGCGATCACCGCCTGCCCCGCGGCGGTCACCACGCTGGCGCCACCCGCCGCGCCACCGGCCGACGGCAATACCAACGGCCGCTCGAACAGATTGTTCATCACCTGCACCGCGTCCCACGCCCCCTTGTAGCTCAGCCCGACCGCTTTCGCCGCGGCGGTGATCGATCCGTGATCGGCGATCGCGCGGAGCAGGGCGATGCGATCCTCGCCGACACGGCCGGCGGCATGGCGCAAGGTGAGCTGGGCCTGGACGGTCATCGCGCGATCATAGTCACCGCCGCGCCCGAAGGGTAAGCCCGATCACGCGCGGATCGCCCGGCGTGCCTACGATCAGCCCCGAATTGCCCGCCTGCACCGTCACGTTCTGCAGATACTGCGCATCGAGCAGGTTGCGCGCGAACAGCGCGATCTCCACGTCGGCCATACGATACCCGATGCTGGCGTCGACCAGGGTATAGCCCGGCAGGATGGTGAAGGCCGATCCCGTCGGATCGCCGCGCTGGCTGGTCCGCGCAGTCGCGTCGACGTGGACGAACACGCTGCCCGCGCCGACCCGCGCGTCGTAATCGCCGCCCGCGCCATACGCCCATTTCGGCAGGCCCGGCAGCGGCCGGCCCGACGCCTCGCACACTGCCGCGGCATTGCCGATCCGCTCGATGGGGCAAGGCCCGCTGGCATAGGAGGCATAGCGCCCGTCGGCATACGCAACGCTGGCGCGCAACGAGAGCCTGCGCGCAAGCCACACGCGCGCGTCCGCCTCCGCCCCCTTCACGATCACGCGCGGAATGTTGGCCGGATAGGTGCGCAGTGCCGCGGCCGCGCGGGTGTCGGTGACGTTCGCCTGAAAATCGGTAACGCGGGTGTAGAAGGCGTCGATGTTGAGCGTCAGGCGCCGCCCGAACGCTTGCGACTTCAGGCCGATCTCATACGCGACATTCTGCTCGGGTCCCACGATCGCGGTGCCCAGCGCGGGCAGGTTGCGATCGTCCAGCGGCAGGCCGGACATGTTGATCCCGCCCGATTTCGCGCCCCGCGCCACGCTGGCATAGGCCATCACGCCGTCGCCCAGCCGATAGGCGGCGTTGGCCCGCCCCGCGACGCTGCCGTCGTTCACCCGCGCCTCGTAATTCTGGCCGCGCAGGATCGAAAATCGGGCATTGGTCAGCGCCGCGTTGCTCGTGGCGCGTCCACCGAAGACGAACGTGTCGTAGCTGCCGGTCTTGCGTTCATAGGTATAGCGCAGGCCCGCGGTCAGGGTCAGCCGATGGAGCGCCCGCCAATTGGCTTCCGCGAACGCGGCATAGCTGTTCGACCGGAAATCGGTGCGGCCGTCCGTGCCATAGCCGTCGAGCAGATCGCCCGGCACCGGCGTCGCAGTCGCGCCCGTCGTCGGCCCGATCAGCCAATAGGCCGCGAGCGGGCCATAGACCGAGATCGGGCGGCCGATCACCCGCTGGCGAAAGACGTACAGCCCCGCCACGTAGCCGATCCGCCCGTCACCGTTGGAGGCGAGGCGCAGTTCCTGGCTATATTGGTCCTGCCGCGACGGAATGTGCTGCACCGTCTGGATCGGCAGCCCGGTATAATCGCGATCGTTGGCCGCGTCCCAGTTCCAGAACCGCCACGCCGCCACCGATGTCAGGATCGCACTGCCCAGCGTCAGGTCGACGATCGCCGACACACCTCCTTCGTTGGTCGCGACGCCAAGATCGGCGTCGATATCGGTCACCCGGTCATATGGATTCAGGCTGGGCGGCGCGTATCCCTGCCCGGCGGCCCCCTGCCCGGCGGCCCCCTGCCCAGCGGCCAAAGCAGGATATTGGCGAGACGCGGCGCGCAACGTCGCCGGCCGCTGCGCCACCCTCACATACACCTGGGTGCAGCAATTGCTGTCGAAGGTGCTGGCGTCGCCGATCAGCCGGACCGCCAGATCGTTGCGCGGGCGCCAGAGCAATTGGCCACGAATCGCCTGGTTGCCGATGCCGTTGTGATCGCGGCCGGTGCGCACATTGGCGATGACGCCGTCGCGCCGGGTACTCACCACCGCCAGCCGCGCCGCCAGCGTGTCGCCCGCCAGCGGCCCCGACACCGCTGCCTTGGCCTGGACGAAATCATAGCTGCCATACGACAGCTCCGCCGATCCTTCGGCAGTGAAGGTCGGTGCGCGGCTGGTCAGCACGATCGCGCCGGCGGTGGCGTTCTTGCCGAACAGCGTCCCCTGCGGCCCGCGCAGCACCTCGACCCGTTCGATATCGCCGAAGTCGAACGCGGCGGTG
>DASTLZ010000116.1:0-5168 GCA_035714425.1 Sphingomonas sp. | reverse complement strand
CGCTGGTCACACTCCGGCGCCTTGGGCCGCCGCGACCGACCCGGCCAGTGATCCCCAAGCTGAGTAACGGCACCAGTGCCGCTCCTCCGCGCCAACCGCTTACTTCTTCAACAACCTGCTAGGGCCCTGATGCTTCGGGGTACGCCGATCGACCACGCCCCCCTCAACGAAAGCTATTCCTACTGCCCCACTAGACAATGGGTGCTGCGCCCGGACGATGCCGGCTTGCGACGGGCGGAAAGCGCCGCGATATGACAGCGATGGCCAGACATCGTGCGGACCAGTTGCTCGTCGATCGGGGCCTCACCGAATCGCGGACGCGTGCGCAGGCGCTCATCATGGCGGGAGTGGTTTTCTCCGGCACGCGCAAGATCGACAAGGCCGGGCAGATGCTGGCCGAGGACGCGGTGCTGGACGTGCGCGGGCGCGATCACCCCTGGGTGTCGCGCGGCGGGGTGAAGCTGGCGCATGGGCTGGCGCATTTCGGCTGGGACGTGACGCGTGCCGTGGCGATCGATGTGGGATCGTCCACCGGCGGCTTCACCGACGTGCTGCTGACCGGCGGCGCGGCGCGCGTCTATGCGGTCGACAGCGGTACGAACCAGCTGGCGTGGAAACTGCGCCAGGATGCGCGGGTCGTCGTCCACGAACAGACCAGCGCGCGCATCCTGAGCGCGGCGCATATCCCCGAACCCGTCGACCTGATCGTGTGCGACGCCAGCTTCATCGGCCTGGCCAAGGTGCTGGAACGACCGATGAGCTTCGCGCGCGCCGGCGCCCGGCTGATGGCCCTCATCAAGCCGCAGTTCGAGGCGGGGCGCGCGGATGTCGGCAAGGGCGGCGTGGTGCGCGACCCGGACGTCCATGCGCGCGTGTGCGCCGATGTCGCGGCGTGGCTGACGCAGCAAGGCTGGACGGTGGCGGGGGTCGAGCCCAGCCCGATCACCGGCCCCGAAGGCAATGTCGAATTCCTGGTCGCCGCTGTCCGGGATTGAACCACCACCGCGTCACACCGCCGCCCCGGACGGTTTACCGCACCCGCGCGATGCGGCAGGAGTTTGCGCGAACGCGCGGAAGGAAGATTGTGGGCGGAATTGCATCCAGGGGCCAATTGCGCATGTCGTTCGCGCGCTGGGCGATCGTCACCGTTCCGCTGATGCTGTTGCTGGGCTTCGCGGCCGGCCGGGCGGTGCCGGCGGGCAGCGACAATGCCTGGTATGTCGCGCTGGCCAAGCCGGCGCTGACTCCGCCGGGCTGGGTGTTTCCGGTGGCGTGGACGATCCTGTACATCCTGCTCGGCCTGGCGGTCGCGGTGATCCTGCACGCGCGCGGCGCCGCGGGGCGGGGGCCGGCGCTGGCGCTGTTCGCCGCGCAATTCGCGCTCAACCTGGTCTGGACGCCGTTGTTCTTCGGGTTGCATCAGGTGAGCCATGCGCTGTGGGTGATCGTCGCGATGCTGGTGCTGGCGATCCTGACGACGGTGGCGTTCGGGCGCATCCGCAGAATGGCGGCGTGGCTGATGGTGCCGTATCTGGTGTGGATCAGCTTTGCCGGCGTGCTGACGTGGCGGATCGGCCAGCTCAATCCCGGCGCCGAGAACCTTGTTCCGCAGGCTCGCACTTCCCAGATGTTGTGAAGGACGGGGAAGAAGGAACCACCATGCAGACCGAAAACCGCATCTTCGACGATTTCGCCAAGGTGCTGAACGGTGCCGCGGGCACGCTGGCCGGGATCGGCCGCGAAGCCGAAGCGGCGTTCCGGACGCGCGTGCGCGAAGCGATCGGCGGACTGGATTTCGTCAGCCGCGACGAGTTCGAGGCAGTGAAGGCGATGGCCGCGGCGGCGCGCGACGACGCCGATGCGCTGCGCGCCCGCCTCGACGCGCTGGAGGCCGGCCACGGCCCTGCCGCCCCCGCCCCCGCCACCGCCACCGCCCCCGCCAGCGCAGCGATGGACCCGCTGGCCTGATCTATCGCCCGTTATCGCAAGTCGGCTTGCCCTGCGCGCGCGTTCGCGAGACAAGCGGACGATGACGATGCTTGACCATTCGGATCATGAAGACGAGGCCGCCGCCCCGATCGACATGCTGGAGGCCTATTTCGCGGCCCACGGCTGGGACCATCAGCGTCAGGACGACGAAGTCGTGGCGACGGTCAAGGGCAGCTGGACCACATACGAATTGCGCGCGATGTGGCGCGAGGACGACAGCGTCCTGCAATTCCTGGCGTTTCCCGACATCAAGGTGACCGACGACCGCCGCGCCCAGATTTACGAGACGATGGGCCTGGTCAACGAACAATTGTGGATCGGCCATTTCGAATTGTGGTCGTCCAGCGGCATCCTGCTCTATCGCCACGCCGCGCTGGTCGACGGCGGCGAAGAGGACGATGGCGGCACGATGTCGTTGGAAGCCGCCGAATTGCTGGTCGAATCGGCGATCGAGGAATGCGAGCGATTCTATCCCGTGTTCCAGTTCGTGCTGTGGGGCGGAAAATCGCCGCGCGAGGCACTGGCCGCATCGATGGTCGAGACGCAGGGCGAGGCATGACCTTTCCGGCGGGTGCGCTGTGGATGATCGGGTGCGGTAACATGGGCGGTGCGATGCTGCGCCGCTGGCTTGCCGCCGGCCTCGATCCCGCGACCGTGACGGTGGTGACGCGCAGCGAGCGGGGCGTGCCGGATGGCGTGCGATCGCTGACCGCCTTGCCCGACGAGGCGGCGCCCGCGACGCTGATCCTGGCGATGAAGCCGCAGCAGATCGGCGACGTCGCCGCGATGCTCGCACGGCTGCACGGTGTGCCGCATCTGCTGGTGTCGATCCTGGCGGGCGTCGATACCGCGACCCTGGCGCGACGGTTCCGGGCAGAGGCCGTGGTGCGGGCGATGCCGAACCTGCCCGTGGCGATCGGCGAGGGCGTGACGGCGCTGTTCACCGGGGCCGCGCAGGCCGATCGCGTGCGCGGCGATGCCGAAGCGCTCGCCGCGCCGCTCGGCCATTACGAATGGATCGCCGACGAAGCGGCGTTTGACGCGGTGACCGCGCTGGCGGGATGTGGGCCGGGGTTCGTGTTCCGCTTCGCCGATGCGCTGGCGGCGGCCGGTGCCGCGCTGGGCCTGCCGGCCGATCAGGCGGCGCGGTTGGCGCTGGCGACGCTGCAAGGCGCGGCGATCATGGCGGCGGCGGCCGACGTGTCGCCCGCGGTGCTGGCCGACCGCGTCGCCAGTCCGGGCGGATCGACGCGTGAGGGTCTGAACGTCCTCGACCGTGACGACGCGCTGGTGACGCTGTTGACGCAGACCCTTGCCGCATCGGCGCGGCGCAATGGCGAGATGGCGGCAGCGGCGCGCTGAGGGTCTGTTTCGAAAACTCGCGAACGAGCGAGTTTCGCAGGCGGTGCCAGCCCGCTCAATCCCGGCCGCGCAACGTGTCCAGCATCAAGCGTTCGTCTTCGGGGATCAGCCCCTCCAGCACCGCCCAGAAGCCGCCGACCGCTTGCTGGCCCGCGCGGGCGTAGGCGGCGGACAGCTTTTCGCGCAATGCGTCGAACAGTTCGCCCTCCAGCGCCGTGCCCGTCGCCGTCAATTGCAACAGTCGCTGGCGCCGGTCGCGCTCGCCCGGTTTCACTTCGACCAAGTCGCGCTCGATCAGTTCGTTCAGGACGCGACCCAAGGATTGCTTGGTGATCGCGAGCAGGCCGAGCAGCTCGCTCACCGTCAGTTCGGGCTTGCGCGCGATGAAATACAGCGCGCGGTGATGCGCGCGGCCCAGCCCCTGCGCCGCCAGCCCGCGATCGATCGACCGGGTGATGTGGCTGTTGCCGAAGTACAAAAGTTCCAGGCCCCGGCGCAATTCGGGTTCACGCAGGAACAGGGGGGACGCGGACGATACCGGGGCAGCCATGTTGACCGGTCTAGCCATCGGTCCTACCCGACTGCAACCCTTTCGCTGCAACGACTTTGCGAGACCGTGCATGACCCCCCCCGATCCCGCGAGCACCGGTAACGCCAGCGCCGCCGCCTTCCGCTTCGAACGCAGCGCGGCACCGGTCACGGCCAGCGAGCGGAGCAGCCGGCTGGTCGATCCCGGCTTCGGGCGGGTGTTCACCGATCACATGGCGACGGTGCGCTGGTCGGACGCGCAAGGTTGGCACGATCCGCTGATCCATGCGCGTGTGCCGCTGACGATCGATCCGGCGGCCGCGGTCCTGCATTATGCGCAGGAAATCTTCGAAGGGATGAAGGCGTATCGGCTGGACGATGGCGGCATCGCGTTGTTCCGGCCGGAGGCGAACGCCGCGCGCTTTCGCCGTTCGGCGCGGCGGATGGCGATGCCCGAATTGCCAGAGGATCTGTTCCTCCGTTCGATCGAGGCGCTGGTGCGCGCGGATGCCGACTGGATCCCAAACATCGACGGCGGCGCGCTGTACCTGCGGCCGTTCATGATCGCGAGCGAGACGTTCCTGGGCGTGCGGCCGGCGGCGGAATATCTGTACATGGTGCTGGCATCGTCGGTCGGCGCGTATTGGAAGGGCGGCGCGCGCGCGATCTCCTTGTGGGTCAGCCACGACTACACCCGCGCGGCGCCTGGCGGCACGGGCGAGGCCAAGTGCGGCGGCAATTACGCGACCAGCCTGGTCGCACAGGCCGAAGCCACGCGGCGCGGGTGCGATCAGGTGGTGTTCCTGGATGCGGCCGAGCGACGCTGGGTCGAGGAACTGGGGGGGATGAACATCTTCTTCGTGTTCGCCGACGGCACGCTGCGCACCCCGCCGCTGACCGGCACCATATTGCCGGGTATCACCCGCGATTCGATCCTGGCCCTGGCGCGGGCCGCGGGCCTGCGCGTCGAGGAAGAAGCCTATGCGCTCGCCGACTGGCGCGCGGATGCGCAGAGCGGCCGGCTGATCGAAAGCTTCGCCTGCGGCACCGCGGCCGTCGTCACGCCGATCGGCACCGTCTCCGGGCCGGGCTATGATTTCGTCGTCGGCGGCGGCGCGACGGGGCAGATGACGCAGCGAATGCTCGATACGCTCACCGCCATCCAGCGCGGTCGCGCCCCCGACCCGCACGGCTGGCTCCGCCGCCTCGATTGACGCTTTGCATCCCGCCCGTCCGGCGATACACGCCACCCCCGCACGATGCTGGGGCGTCGCCAAGCGGTAAGGCAC
>DASTLZ010000115.1:0-3337 GCA_035714425.1 Sphingomonas sp. | reverse complement strand
CGATGCGGTGCTGGCGTGGGACGATCGGCTGGCGCGGTGTGCCAGTAGCGAAGCGATGATCGCGCGCAGCGGCATGGTGGCGCCGGCCCGCAAGGCGATGCGCCTGGCCGTCGCCGATCTGCATGCACGGCTGAGCCAATGGGGTTGGGCGCCGCTGGGCGATGCCTTCGGCCTGGTCATCGAGGGCACGCGCGTGGCCTTGCTCCGCGCACAGGATGCCTTGCCCGCGCTTGGCTCCACCCCCGTGCTGTGGGAGGACGGCGCAGAGGGCCACGCCTTCGGTGCGCTCGATCCCGACGATGCGGAGATGGATGCCGCATACGAAGCGACGCTGCACTGAGGCGTCCGGCGCGCCACTCTCGAAGCGCCTCCATCCGATGAACGTGGCGCGACCCGCCGCTTGGCTCTAGAAAACCGCTGCCACCAGTTGCCGGAACGCATCCGCCCGGTGGCTGACCGCGTGTTTGGCGTCGGGGTCGATCTCGCCGAACGTGTCGCTGCCCCCGGCGGGCAGGAACATCGCGTCGTAGCCAAATCCCCGATCGCCGCGCGGCGGCCAGACGAGCGTGCCGTCGACGCGCCCTTCGAACCATTCGACGTGGCCGTCGGGCCACGCCAGCGCCAGCGCACAGATGAAATGTGCGCTGCGCGGCGCGTCCGGTGTCTGCGCCAGCCGATCCTCGACCCGGCGCATCGCCAGATCGAAATCCTTGTGCTCGCCGCCCCAGCGCGCGGAAAAGATGCCGGGTTCTCCGCCCAGCGCCTCGACGCACAACCCGCTGTCGTCGGCCCGCGCCGGCAATCCGGACAGGTCGGCCGCCTGCAATGCCTTCAACTCCGCATTGGCGACGAACGTCGTCCCCGTTTCCTCGGGCTCCGGCAGGTCGAGCGCCGCGGCCGACACCGGTTCGATGCCATATGGCGCCAACAGCGCCTCGATCTCGCGCACCTTGCCCTGGTTATGGCTGGCGATCACCAGCCGGCCGGGGGCCAGCTTGCGGATCGCCTGGGGAATGTCGGCCTCTTCACTCATGCGACCGCGCGCGCCTGTGCCGCGAAGATGTCGGTGCAACCGATCCGCGCCAGTCGCAGCAGGCGGAGCAGCGCTTCCTCGTCATAGGTCGCGCCTTCGGCGGTCGCCTGCACTTCGGCGATGTTGCCGTTTTCGAGCAGCACGAAATTGGCGTCCGCGTCGGCGTTCGAATCCTCGTCGTAATCCAGGTCGAGCACCGGATCGCCCTTGTAGATGCCGCAGCTGATCGCCGCGACTTTCTGGACCAGCGGATCGCGGGTCAGCTTGCCCCCCTTCATCAACCCGTCGATCGCGAGGCGCAGCGCCACCCAGGCGCCGGAGATGGAGGCGGTGCGCGTGCCGCCGTCCGCCTGGATCACGTCGCAATCCAGCACGATCTGCCGCTCGCCCAGCGCTTTCAGGTCCGTGACCGCGCGCAGGCTGCGGCCGATCAGCCGCTGGATTTCCTGCGTCCGGCCCGATTGCTTGCCCTTCGCCGCTTCGCGGCTGCCGCGGGTGTGGGTGGCGCGCGGCAGCATGCCGTATTCGGCCGTCACCCATCCTTCGCCCTTGCCGCGCAGGAACGGCGGCACTTTTTCCTCGATCGATGCGGTGACCAGCACTTTGGTATCGCCGAAGCCGATCAGCACCGATCCCTCGGCGTGGCGCGTGAAGCGGGGTTCGATCGTGATCGTGCGCATCTGGTCGGGCGTGCGGCCGCTGGGGCGCATAGACAGTCCTTCGTTTTTTGTTCGGTTTTCCGCCTAGTCTTTCGTTTGGCCGCTTGCCAGCCTAGATCACGTCCATGTCCGCTGCGCCCATCAACGACCTGACCGACCGTGCCCGCGACGTATTTCGCGTCGTCGTCGACACGTACCTGCACAGCGGCATGCCGGTGGGATCGAAGACGATCGCCGCGGCGTCGGGATTGAACCTTTCGCCGGCCTCGATCCGCAACGTGATGCAGGAACTGGAAGAACGCGGTCTCCTGGCCAGTCCGCATACCAGCGCCGGCCGGATGCCGACCGACCGGGGCCTGCGCCTGTTTGTCGACGGCATGATGCAGGCGCTGGAGCCGAGCGCGGACGAGCGCGCCGCGATCGAGGCGCGGGCCGGGCGGGGCGGGCCGGTCGAGGAAGCGCTGGCGGCGACGACATCGGCGCTGTCCGGCCTGTCGGCGTGCGCCGGCCTGGTGCTGGTGCCCAAGCGCGAATTGCGGCTGCGCTCGATCGGCTTCGTGCCCTTGTCCCCGCAACAGGCGCTGGCGGTGCTGGTCGCGGAGGATGGATCGGTCGAGAACCGCGTCATCGCCTTGCCGGCGGGGCTGGAACCGGGGGGGCTGGTGCAGGCGGGCAATTTCATGTCGGCGACACTGGCCGGTTTGACACTGGGCGAGGCGCGCGCGCGGATCGAGCGGGAGCTGGCGGACGGCCGCGCCGCGATCGATGGTGCGGCGCGCGATCTGATCGCGCGCGGGATCGCGGTGTGGAGCGAGGATGGCGCGCGCCGCCCCGTCCTGATCGTGCGGGGGCAGGGGCGGCTGGTCGATGCCGCCGCCGCCGCCGATCTGGAACGGGTGCGCGATCTGCTCGACGATCTGGAAGGCAAGCAGGAAGTCGCCGGGCTGCTCGACAGTGCGCGCGCCGGCGACGCCACCCGCATCTTCATCGGCGCGGAAAACAAATTGTTCGCGCTAAGTGGATCGTCGGTGATCGCCCGGCCGTTCCGCGGCCTCGACGGACAGGTGATCGGCGTCGTCGCCGTTATCGGCCCGACCCGGTTGAACTATGCGCGCGTCGTGCCAATGGTGGATTTCACGGCGACGACGCTTGCCCGCCTGATGGGCTGATCCCAATTGACGAAGAGACGGACAGGAA
This sequence comes from Sphingomonas sp., assembly GCA_035714425.1. Taxonomy (GTDB): domain Bacteria; phylum Pseudomonadota; class Alphaproteobacteria; order Sphingomonadales; family Sphingomonadaceae; genus Sphingomonas. The sequence goes on along the minus strand of DASTLZ010000115.1, from coordinate 448 downwards.
TGTGATGATGGCAGACAACGAAACGCCCGACCTGCGCGAAGAGACCGCAGCGGATGCGCCCGAAGTGGCCGAGCATGACCGCACGGCCGAACTGGAAGCACAACTTGCAGACGCGAAGCAGCAGATTCTGTACGCTCAGGCCGAAGTGCAGAACGTGCGCCGCCGCGCCGAAAAGGACGCAGCGGACGCGCGCGCGTATGCCGCGACCGCGTTCGCGCGCGACATCCTGTCGGTGTCGGACAATCTCACGCGCGGGCTGGCCGCGATCCCGGCCGATCTGCGCGCCGACGAAAAGATGAAGGGGCTGGTCACCGGCCTGGAAGCGACCGGGCGCGAACTCGACAGCGTCTTCACGCGCCACGGCATCACCCGCATCGAATCGCAGGGCCAGATGCTCGATCCCAACAAGCATCAGGCGATGCTGGAAATCCCCAGCGATCAGCCGGCA
>DASTLZ010000114.1:0-2116 GCA_035714425.1 Sphingomonas sp. | reverse complement strand
TAGCCGGATTGCCGGTGACGACTACGGGATGCTGCCGGCGACGGCGCTGAGCAACGCTTTCCGCGATCGGCAGCACCTCGGTCGGGCGAACCGGGTCCGCCCGGCCGCCGTGATGTTGCGAAAGCCGCGCGAGCAGTTCGTTCATTCGTCCGCACGATTCCTGGAGCGTGGCGACCATGTCTGCTCGGAAATCGGGGTTGTCGGCATGGCGTTCGGCGTTGCGAGCGACGAGCGTCAGCTGGCTGACCAAGTTCTTTACGTCATGCATGATGAAGGCGAAGCGGCGGTTGAATTCGTCGAAACGCTGCGCCTCGGCGAGCGCCGCATCGGCTCGCGCTTGTTCGCGGTAACTCGCCGCCTGGCTGGCCGTGACGCGAAGGAGATCGAAATCCTCCCAGTCGAGCGCGCGCGCGACCGGCGGCCGCGACAGCACTACAGCGCCGGCAAGCTTTCCCGCGTGGATCAAGGGCACGACCGCCCAGGCGTCGGGTTGGTCGATCAGCCATTGCGGACCATCACCCGCGCCGCGGCGAACCGTGTCGAGTTCGACGATTCGTGCGTCGGCAGCCAACAGTCGTGCGAAAGCAGGCGCGATCGCGCCGGTCGCGGCGTCCCAGTTCCATGCTGCGCCAATTCCCAGTCCGTCGCCTTCCGGAACCAGCAGCAAGGCTCCGGGTGAATCGGTCAGGTTCGCCATCGCTTTTGCAATCCGGGCATCCAGCGGCATCGCGGCGCTGTCGGACTGACCAAGGGTAGCGGTGAAACGCAGCCATTCGTGGCGATAATCATAGCGATGACGAAACAGGTGCTTGGCGACTTTGACTCGCAGCCAAGCCCGCAACCACGGGGTCGCGACGATGGCGAGCAAGGTAGCGCCGGTTCCGGCGATGAATGCGGTCTGGAACAACCGCGCATAGCTGCCGCCCGTCGCGGCGAATGCGCCGGCGCCCAGCGTCATCACCAGCGCGTACGCACCAATTCCCGCCAGGGACAGCGACCGGAACGCAAAGGTACGCGACAGCTGCAGCGACCAATCGCCGTCGCGGTGCACCGAAACCGCCAGCAGCGGCACCAACGAAACCATCGCCAGGCCTCGCGTTGCCACCATCCACGAAGGGACCTCGCGCAGTACATAGATGCTAGAAAACAGGAACAGGTCCAAGCCCCACATCGCCGCAAGCGCGCCAAGCGCCAGGCGGATTCCACCACGCGCGCCAGGGGCGACGGCGACATAGACACGGTGAACAAGAACCAGCGACGCGACCGCTGCCATTAGCTGCAGCAAGGTGCGTGGCACGGTGAATACCGCGGCCGCGATCGCCCCTCCCATTGCGGCTTCGGCAATTGCGAGCAGCGCCGCGGCCGCCGACACGAGGCCGACCACCGTGTAGGTCGCCGCGATCATCCGGCTTTCGGCGCGATCCCGGACCAGCGCGTAGAGAAACCACAGCCAGGCGACGTTGCGGAGCGACTCGACGACACGGGCGGCGACATCGCTCGCGTCGATCCCCGCGACTGCCAGCGCCCACAACGCGGTCATCGCCAGCGCCGTGATGAAGGGCGCGCGCGGTAGTGGGGCGGTCGGGGCCGTCATCTGTGACACCGCCAGCATGCCGAACAGCAGCGCCGCCAGCGCGTGCCCCCACAAAATCAAGGCAGTATCGCCGATCACCGCGCGCCCGCGGGCCACAATACGACCCGCAACGTCTGAAGCAGGATCAGGACATCCAGGAACGGCGAATAATTCTTGGCGTAATACAGATCGTATTCGAGCTTCTGCCGTGAGTCCTCCAGCGAGGCTCCGTACGGATAATTGATCTGCGCCCAGCCGGTGATGCCGGGCTTCACCATATGGCGTTCGGCGTAATAATTCAGCTTCTGCTCAAGGTCCTCGACGAATTGCGGGCGTTCGGGGCGTGGCCCGACGAAGCTCATCTCGCCCTTCAGGACGCTCCAACATTGCGGCAGTTCGTCGACGCGGAGTTTGCGGATCCAACGCCCGATCCGCGTGATCCGCGGATCGTCTTTTTCCGCCCAGACCGCCTTGCCGCCGACTTCGGCGTCCTGCCGCATCGAACGCAGCTTCGGAATGTCGAATGCTTCGCCATAGAGGCCG
>DASTLZ010000113.1:0-8611 GCA_035714425.1 Sphingomonas sp. | reverse complement strand
GCGACGCGAGGCGCAGGCACAGCGCTAGGACATGGCCCGCATCGTCGAAGCCGACGTCGTAATCGACGCGGAAATCGTGACGCTTGCCGGTCATCGCCATGTCGTCGTCCCGGTCGCAGCGGAACTTGGCCGGGCGCCCGGTGCGGTCGGCGACGAGCGCGGCGGCGGCGGCGAACAGCGCGGCCTGGGTTTCCTTGCCACCGAACGCGCCGCCCATGCGCCGCACCTCCACCGTGACGTCGGCGGAGCTGCGGCCGAGCATGGCGGCGATCAGATGCTGGACTTCGCTGGGATGCTGCGTGGAACTCAGGACGTGGAGCTGGCCGTCTTCGCCCGGCGTGGCGACGGCGATCTGGCCTTCGAGATAGAAATGGTCCTGGCCGCCCAGGTCGAAACCGCCCGACGCGCGGCGCGGCGCCGTCGCCAGCGCCGCGGCGGCATCGCCGCGGGCCATGCGCTGCGTCGGTTCGATCAGCGATGCGGCGGCGCGGGCGGCGGCGATGGTGATGGCGGCGGGGCGGGGTTCGTAATCGATGCGGCCCAGCCGCGCGGCCCTGCGTGCGGCATCCCGGCTGGTCGCGGCGACGAGGAACACCGACTGGCCGACGCACAGCACTTCGCCGTCGGCGAGCAGGCGATCGTCGTGCGCCATCGGGCTCACGTCGTTGGCGCAGGGAATATCGGCGGCGGTGAAGACCGCGACGACGCCGTCGGCGGCGCCGACCGCGGACAGGTCCATCCCCGCGATCCGCGCATGCGCGTGCGTGCTCTGGCCGAAGGCGAGGTGCAGCATGCCGGGGGGCTCCGCCACATCGTCCGCATAGAGCGCCCCGCCGGTGACGTGGAGACGCGCGCTGTCGTGCGGGTGGGAGGGCTTTGCCTGCCTGAAGCGGCCGGGATCGCGATCAGCCATCGAGCATATCGAGATCCAGGGTGGAGACGCGGTGCCCCTGCGCCTTGTACCACAAGCGGTGGAGCAGATTGGCGGCGGCGTCGAGGCGGTAGGCGGCGCTGCCGCGCACGTCGTCGAGCGGCGTGTAATCGCGGCGCAGCGCGGCGGCGGCGCGGGCGATCGTCTGCGCGGTGAACGGCGCGCCGGTCAACGCCGCTTCGCATTCCGGCGCGCGGCGCGGCGTGGCGGCCATGCCGCCGAAGGCGACGCGCGCATCGGCGATATGGCCGCCCCGCACCGCCAGCCTGAACGCGCCGCAGACCGCGGAAATGTCGCTGTCGAAGCGACGCGACAATTTGGAGATGTGGACGATGTCGCGGGGGTCGGGGCGCGGGATGCGGATCGATTCGACGAATTCCCCGGGGCGGCGATCCTGACGGCCGTAGTCGAGGAAATAGTCCTCCAGCAAAATGGTCCGCCGGCCGCCGGTGCTGCGCAGCGTCAGCTCCGCGCCCAGCGCGATGAAGGCGGGCGGGCCGTCGCCGATCGGCGATCCGTTGGCGATGTTGCCGCCGATCGTGCCGGCGTTGCGCACCTGCAATCCGGCGAAGCGGCGGATCAGTTCGCCCAGATCGGGGTGGAGCCGCGCCAAGGCGTCGTGCGCGTCGGCATGGCGCACCGCGGCGCCGAGACTGAGCCCGTCGGCGTCCTCCACGAGCCCACGCAATTCGGGCAGATCGCCGATGAAGATCAGCGTGTCGAGGGTCTTCAGCCCCTTCGTCACCCACAAGGCGACGTCGGTCGCGCCCGCGACGATCCGCGCGTCGGGATGTTGGGCGAGCAACGCGGCGAGCGCATCGGCGGTATCGGGCACGAACCATCGGCGTGTGCCGTGACGGCCGCCGGTGGCCGCGCCATCGGCCATCGCGGTCAGCGCCGCCAGCACCGGCGCATCGTCGCGCGGCAGATCGCCGACGGCGTCCGCCGCTGCCAGGATCGGGCCATAGCCGGTGCAGCGGCACAGATTGCCGGCGAGCCCGTCGGCGACGGGCAGCGTGCTGCCGCTCGCGCCGATGCAGCGGCCGTAGAGCGACATGACGAAGCCGGGCGTGCAGAAGCCGCATTGCGAGCTGCCGTTGGCGGCCATGCAGGCTTGCAGCGGGTTGGGCGCGTCGCCGCGCGACAGGCTTTCGACCGTCAGCAGCGCCTTGCCGTCCAGCATCGGCAGCAACTGGATACAGGCGTTCACCGCGCGCCACGCGACGCGCGCGCCGGCGGCCTCCCCCACCAGCACGGTACAGGCGCCGCAATCGCCCTCCGCACAGCCTTCCTTCGTCCCCGTGCGGCCTATCCGATAGCGCAGGTGATCGAGCAGGGTCGCGGTCGGATCGACATCGGGGAGGTCGACGATATGGCCGTCGAGCAGGAAGCGCACGCCCATCTCAGCTGCCCCGGTACGTCGCATAGCCGAACGGCGAGACGAGCAGCGGCACATGATAATGGCCCGCGCCCGCGCTGCCCCCGTCAGCAATGCCGAAATCGACGGTGACGATGTCGAGGAAGGGCGGATCGGGCAGGACGACGCCCGTGCTGCGGAAATAGGCGGCGACCGCGAAGGCCAGCGCGTAGCGGCCGGGCGCCAGCGTCGGCAGGCCGGAGCAGCGCCCGTCCGCGTCCGTCACGCCGGCGAACAGCGGCGTGCCGTCCGCCGCCGCCAGCCGCACTGCGACCCCGGCGGCGGGGCGGCCGTGGGTGGTGTCGAGGACGTGGGTGGACAAGCTGGTCATGCCGCGGCGGCCGAGCGGGGGGCGGCCGATACCGGGCGCGGCCATTCGCCGACGAATTCGGCTTCGTCATAGGCCAGCAGATCGGCGACCAGCGCGTGGCGATCGTCGAGGAACAGCTGATCGGTCACGCCGCGCACCAGCCGCGGCAGCGCGGCCTGAAGGCCCGACAGGGCCGCCGCCGACAGGCCCAGGCTGACCAGGGCCGAATAGTTGAACGCGAACAGGCCGTGCAGCGCGGGCGCATCGCCGGGCGCGCGCGGCAGCAGTTCGAACCCCGGCCCCAGATAGGGATGCGCATCGATCAGCGCGTTGGCGCCGCCCGCGGGCGGGGTGAAGCGATCCGCCCAGCGCGCGACCTTGTCCGCCAACAGCCGCAATTCGGGGCGCAGGCCGGGATCGCTGACCAGCCCCGTCGACAGCACGAGGAAGTCGAAATCGTGCGTCCCCTGTGGTGTCGCGACACGGGCGCCCGCGCCCTCCGGCGCGACCGACAGCCACGGTGCGTCCAGATGCAGCGCGAAGCCGGGCCGCGCCGACGCACGATCGAAGGTGTCGTTGGTCGGCGGCTGGTTGTGGGCCAGGAACGACGCCATCACCGCATATTTGTCGGCATCGCCCAGCGCCGGATAGCGGCCGGTGAAGCCGACCTGTTCCATGAAACGAATGGGGTTGATCCGCGGCAGCGTCTTGCGCCGCAGGAAGACGTGCGCCTCCGCCACCCCCGCCATCAGCGCGGCATTGGCATTGTCGAACGCCGATGCGCCGCCGCCCAGGATGGCGATCCGCTTGCCCGCCAGCGCGGCATAATCGATCGCGGCGCTGGTATGCGCGTACAGCGCAGGCGGCAGCGCGTCGGCGATCATCGGCGGGACATGCCATTCCCCGCCGCCCTGGATGCCCGTCGCCAGCACGACCTTTCGCGCGAGGACGGGCTCTTGTCCGTCGAGATGGAGGCGGTGGAGGTCGTCGCCCAAGGGTTCGATGAGAGTGAGGCGCGCGTCGTTGCGCACGGGCAGCGCGAGGACGCGACGATACCAGCGCAGATAGGCCATCCAGTCGTCGCGCGCGATCTTGTCGACGCCGTCCCATCCGGCGGCGCCGTGCTGCGCCTCCCAATAGGCGCGGTAGCTGAGCGCGGGGATGCCGAAATCGATGGGGTTGAGGTGCTTTGGCGTGCGCAGCGTCAGCATCCGCGCATAGGTGGCCCACGGCCCTTCCAACCCCGCCGGGCTGTCGTCGATGACGACGATGTTCGACACGCGTTCGCGCAGCAGGCCGAAGGCGGCGGCCATGCCGCTCTGCCCGCCGCCGACGATCACCACGTCATGGACATGGCCGTCGGGGTGCGTGCGCGGGCGCGTCCAGTCCGCGCCGCCGTGGCCGATCAGCGCCAGCTGCCGCGCCAGGTCCGCTTCCAGGACGGGAAGGCCGATCGCGCCGGTCATGCCGCGTCCGCCAGGCGCAGGCGCACGATCTCTCCGATCTGGTGGACCGCGGTGTCGATTTCGGTGGCGGGATCGTTGGCGAGGCGATCCTCCATCGCCGCCAGGATCCCCGCCTTGTCGGTGTGGCGCACGCAGATGACGAAGGGAAAGCCGAAGCGCGCGGTGTAAGCGGCGTTGAGCGCGTGGAAGCGGGCATATTCGTCCGGCGTCAGCGCATCGAGGCCGGCCGATGCCTGTTCGGCGGCGGAGGCATGGGTGAGCGTGCGGTCGATCGCCGCCTTGCCCGCCAGTTCGGGGTGCGCGCGGATCAGCGCGAGCCGTTCGTCCGGCGTGGCATCGTGGACCACCGCCATCAGATCGGCATGGCGATCGCCCGACGCAGGCCGCGCGGCGGCGCGTCGTTCCACCCAGGGGCTATGTTCGAACAGCGCGGTCACGGAATATCCCCTTGCAGACTGACATGCGCGGAGACGATCTTCCACCCGTCGGCGAAGCGCACCCAGCTTTGCGTCTGCCGCCCGCGCGGGTCGCTGTCCTGCCGCTGGAATTCGGCATCCGCGGTGGCGAACCGATCCCCGTAGACCGTGATCGCGACGGTGCCGAGCGTGCGCGGGCGCGCGCCGCCGCGGCCGCGGCGAAAGGCGCGGATCGCGTCGATGCCGTACAGCATCTCGCCGACGCCGTAGCGGTTGGTGGTGGGCGCGGCGTGGAACAGCGCGTCCATCGCCGCGAGATCGTCCGCCATCAATGCGCGTTCATAGGCGTGGAAGGCGTCGGTCACTTCGGCCAGCAACGCGGGATCGTCGATGACGAGGGTGGGGTCGGGGGCGGGCGTCATGCCGGATGCACCTCCATCCAGTGGCGGGCGATGTCGATGCGCCGCGCGATCCACGCATCGCCGCTGGCGACGACGTGATCGACGAAGCGGGCGAGCGCGCGCGCGCGGGCGGGGCGGCCGGCGATGCGCGCGTGCAGGCCGACCGACATCATCCGCCCGCCTTCTTCGCGCAGCTGATCGAACGTGTCGCGCAGGTAGCGCAAGAACTGGTCGCCTTCGGTGAAGCCGTTCAACGCGACGAACTTCATGTCGTTGGCGTCGAGCGAATAGGGCACGACGAGCTGCGCCTTTCCCTCCTTCACGTCGGTATGGCGGCGATCCCAATAAGGCAGGTCGTCGGCATAGCTGTCCGCGTCATAGACGAAGCCGCCTTCCTGCGCGACCAGGCGCGCGGTGTTGGGGGACGTGCGGCCCTGATACCAGCCCAGCGGGCGCTGCCCCGTCACGCTGGCGTGCAGCGCGATGGCTTGCGCGATATGCGCGCGCTCGACCGCTTCGGGGACATATTGGTAATCGATCCAGCGCAGGCCGTGGCTGGCGATTTCCCAATCGGCCGCCATCATCGCATCGGTGGCGGCGGGGTTCATCGCCAGCGCGCGCGCGACGGCGAAGACGGTCACCGGCAGGCGCCGGTCGACGAACAGGCGGTGGAGCCGCCAGAAGCCCGCGCGGCTGCCATATTCGTACAGGCTTTCCATCGCCATCGCGCGCGCCGGATGGCTGGCCGCGCCGACCATTTCGGACAGGAACGCCTCCGACCCGGCATCGCCGTTGACGACGCAATTCTCCGCGCCTTCTTCGTAATTGATGACGAATTGCACGGCGATGCGCGCGCCGCCGGGCCAGCGCGGATCGGGCGGGTTGGCGCCGTAGCCGATCAGGTCGCGCGCGTCCGTCATGTTGCTTGCGCCGATGAGTGGGGAGCCGCTTGCTCCGGGTCCCAGGCGGCCAGCGCCGCGGGGACGGCTTCGCCCGCGGGCAGGGCGAACCCCTCCATGCGCAGGCACGCTTCGAGCGCGCCGAGGGTGAGCAGCACCTTATGCTTCATGGCGTTATAGCCCATCGCGCCGAGCCGCCAGATACGCCCCTGCAGCGGGCCGAAAGCGGTGCCGATCTCGATTTCGAAATGGTTGCGCATCGCGGTGCGCACGCGTTCGCCGTCGACGCCGGCGGGAATGTACACGCCCGTCACGTTCGTCATCCGGTGGGCGTCGTCGCCGAACACGCGCAGGCCCATCGCGCGCGCGCCGGCCGCCATCGCCCGGCCCGCGCTGGCGTGGCGCCCATACCGCGCCGCCAGCCCTTCGCCCAGCGCGACGCGGGCGCATTCGCGGGCGGCGTAGAGCATGCTCGTCGCCTCCGTATGGTGGTTCAGGCGCTTTTCGGACCAATAATCCATTATCATCGCCAGATCGAAATAATTGGAGCCGATGCGCGCGCCGGTGCCGTCGGCGATGTCGTCGCGGCGGATGCCGCGTTCGACGTGGCGGCGCGCGGCGATATGCGCGGCGGCGGCATCGGACATGGTGATCGGCGCCGAGCCGGACGGCCCGCCCAGACATTTCTGCAACCCGCCGGTGACGATATCGACGCCCCAGCGATCGGCGGCGATGGCCATCCCGCCGACCGTCGCGGTGGCATCGACATAGGACAAAGCACCGGCGGCGCGGCACAGCGCACCCAATCCGTCCAGCGGCTGCGCCATCGTGGTCGATGTGTCGCCGTGGACGCAGGCGACGACTTTGGGCGCATGGGCTTCGATCGCGGCGGCGATGGCGTCGAGCGGCACCACTTCGCCCCAGGGCGCGGCGACGGTTTCGACCCGCGCGCCGATGCGCGACAGGATTTCGGTGAGCAGCAGGCCGAAGCGGCCGAAGTCGATGACGAGCACGCGGTCGCCCGGCGTGACGAGGGAGACGAGCGATGCCTCGATCGCGGCGCGCGCGGTGCCGTCGATCAGCATCGTCCAGCGATTGCGGGTGCCGAAGATCGGGCGGTACAGCGCCATCACCTGGTTCATGTACCCGGTCATTTCCGGGTCGAACTGGCCCAGCAGATCGGCCGACATCGCGCGCAGTACGCGCGGGTGGGCGTTGACCGGGCCGGGACCCATCAGCAAGCGCTGGGGCGGATCGATCTCCCCGAAGAGGTCCGGGCCCACGGCCACGTCGTCAGCCATGATGAAGCTCCAGATGATCGATGAAGGCGCGCATGACCGCCAGCGCGACATCGGCGTCGGCGGGGTCGACATGCTCGGCGGGATGGTGACTGATCCCGCCCCGGCAGCGGATGAACAGCATCGCGGTGGGGCACAGCGCCGCCATCGCCATCGCATCGTGCCCCGCGCCCGACACCAGGCGGCGCACCGGCTGGCCGGCGGTGGCCAGCGCGGCGTCCATCAGGGCGACCAGCGCAGGGTCGCACGGGCTGGGGGCGAGGACGTGGACGCGTATCGCCGCGACCTGCACCCCGCGACGCGCGGCGATGCGCTGCGCCTCCGCGACGATGGCGGCGGCGGCGGCATCGCGCACCCCGGCATCGAGGGCGCGGACGTCGACGGTGAATTCGACGTCGCCGGGAATGACGTTGGGCGCGCCGGGCGCCACGATCATCGCGCCGACGGTGGCGACGAGATCGGCGGCGCCGGCGCCGCCGATCCGCTCCACGCCCAGGACCATTTCGGCGGCGGCGGCCAAAGCGTCGCGGCGCAGCGCCATCGCACTGGTGCCGGCATGCCCCGCCGTCCCCCCGACCGTCACCCGGTAGCGCGCCTGCGCAGCGATGCCGGTGACGGTGCCGACCGCCAGGCCATCGGCCTCCAGCGCCGGGCCCTGTTCGATATGCGCCTCCAGATACGCCACGATCGTCGCGGGATCGCGCGCGGCGGCGGGGAGATCTGGGGGGCGCGCGCCATAGGCCGCGAGCGCGTCGGCCAGCGGCGTGCCGTCCGCGCCGATGTGATCCAGCGCATCCGCGGGGAGCGTTCCGGCGAGGGCCCGGCTGGTCAGCATCGGCGAGGGGAAGCGCGAGCCTTCCTCGTCGCCGAACGCGATCACTTCGATCGCGAAGGGCAGGCGCCGGCCGGCCTGGTTCAGCGCGGCGACGCATTCGATGCCGAGCATCACGCCGAGCGGACCGTCGTAGCGGCCGGCGTCGCGCACGCTGTCGATGTGGCTGCCGATCAACATTGCCGGGGCGTCCGCCGCCAGCCCCTCGTATCGGCCTACCAGATTGGTCGCGGGATCGATGCGCACGGCCATCCCCGCCGCGCGCATCCAGCCGGCGATCGCCTGTTGCGTGGCGGCGAAGGCCGGGGTGAGCCAGGCGCGGAACAGCATGTCGGGCGCGTCGCTGTACGGCGCGACGCCCAGCGCATCGCAGCGCGCGACCGCTCTTGCGCCACCGGTTGCCATGCCAGCCGTTACCATGCCGCCACCTGACCGTCGCTGCGCGGATCGGTGGCGCCTTCGAGCAGGCCGTCGGGGTGGCGGCAGATCGCGCCGGCGTGGCCCATCGTCGCGGTCTGCGGCCCGACGCGCTCGACATCGTGGCCGGCGGCGGCGAGTGCGTCGTACAGTGCCGGATCGAACCCGTCCTCGATCTTCAGGGTGGTGCTCTGGTCGCCCCAGGTGCGGCCGAGCAGCCAGCG
>DASTLZ010000112.1:0-22565 GCA_035714425.1 Sphingomonas sp. | reverse complement strand
CGGACGCGGTAATCGTCGTCCTGATACTGGTGGTACATATATTCCAGGCCGACCGAGAAGTTGCGGCCGATCTTCTGTTCGACGCCGCCGCCGCCGGTGATGCCAAACTGGCGCCTCTTGCCGCTGCCGGTGAAGGTGTTCACCGACTGGGTCGAGAAGAACGAGCGGTCGATGTTGGCATAGCCGGGACCGAACGTACCATAGAACAGGGTCGTGTTCGCCGCAAAGCCCAGGCGACCGCGAACCGAAGCTTCCCAGTCGATGCTGCGCGTCATGACATAGGCTGCCGGCGTGGTGGAGAAGCCGGTGACGCTGTCGGTGATTTCGGACTTGCCGAATTCGCCGACGAAGCCGACGACGATATTGCCGGCCTGATGATCGGCACCGGCGCGGACGTAATAGGAATAACCGTTGTCGTCGTTGCGGCACGTACCCGGCCCCTGGGCGGTGTTGGTCAGCGAGGTGCGGCCCGTCGCGCGTCCGTTGCAGAAGCCGCCGTTGGGCGTGCCGAAAGCGTTCGCGCCGGTGCCCGTCAGAACGGTGTCATTGAAGCCGCCGTCCAGGTTGCGGTCGAACAGGATCGACGACCCGATGTCGTTGGGCTGAACATCGTAGCCGCCGGCTGCGCCGATGTAGACGCCCGAAAAAGGCGCTTCGTCGGTGGCGGGGGCCATGTCCTGCGCGAAGGCGGGGGCCGCGATCAGGGCGAAGCTGCTCGCGAATGCGGCGGCGATGATCTTTTTCATGGATACTCCAACTTGGTTTGCTGCGTGCGCGAACAGAAACGGCGCGGAGGGCATTTGGATGCGTCGCATGACACTTCTCGCGTACGGTGTGGCCTTGAGGCAACACCACTTCCCCCGCGTCGGCGTTCCCCCTATGGTCCGCGTATGGCCGACGATCTCTTTGCCGCATCCCCCCCGTCATTCTCCCCGAAATACGACGCATCGTCGATCGAGGTGCTGGAGGGGCTGGAGCCGGTGCGCCGCCGGCCGGGCATGTACGTCGGCGGCACCGACGAGCGCGCGCTGCATCATCTCGCCGCCGAAGTGCTCGACAATGCGATGGACGAAGCGGTCGCCGGCCATGCCACGCGCATCGAAGTGACGCTGGAGCCCGGCAATCGCCTGACCGTCGTCGACAACGGCCGCGGCATCCCGGTCGATCCGCACCCCAAATTTCCCGACAGATCAGCGCTGGAGGTGATCCTCTCCACGCTCCACTCGGGTGGCAAGTTCGCCGGCAAGGCCTATGCGACCAGCGGCGGCCTGCACGGCGTCGGCGTGTCCGTCGTCAACGCCTTGTCCTCCGACACCGTCGTCGAAGTCGCGCGTGAGCGGCGCTTGTATCGTCAGCGCTTCGCCCGCGGCCAGACGCTGGGGCCGCTCGAAGAACTGGGCAGCGCCCCCAACCGCCGCGGCACATCGGTCGCCTTCACGCCCGACACCGAGATCTTCGGGCCGGAACTCCACTTCAAGCCGGCCCGCCTGTACCGGCTCGCCCGGTCGAAGGCGTATCTGTTCGCCGGGGTCGAAATTCGCTGGAAGTGCGCGCCCGAGCTGATCGGTGACGGCACGCCCGCCGAAGCCGTGTTCCAGTTTCCCGGCGGCCTGGCCGATCATTTGCGCGAACAGATCGGCGGCCGCGAATGCGCCACTGCGGATTTCTTCGCCGGGTCTCAGGATTTTCCCGCCAGCACCGACGGCCAGCAGATGGGCCGGGTCGAATGGGCCGTCGCCTGGCCCTTGTGGAGCGACGGCAGTTTCAGCTGGTATTGCAACACCATCCCCACGCCCGACGGCGGCACCCACGAACAGGGCCTGCGCCAGGCGCTCGTCCGGTCCTTGCGCGCCTTCGCCGATCTGGTTCACCAGAAACGCGCCAAGGACATGACGGCCGACGACGTGATGGTCGGCGCCGAACTGATGCTCAGCGTCTTCATCCGCGAGCCGCAATTCCAAAGCCAGACCAAGGATCGCCTGACCTCGCCCGAAGCCGCCACGCTCGTCGAACGCGCGATGCGCGACCATTTCGACCATTACCTCAGCCACAACATGGAACGTGGCAAGGCGCTGCTCGGCTATGTGCTCGATCGCATGGACGATCGCCTGCGCCGCAAGGCGGAGCGCGAGGTGAAGCGCAAGACCGCGACCAGCGCGCGTAAGCTGCGCCTGCCCGGCAAGCTCACCGATTGTTCGGCGGACGATCCCGCCGGCACCGAAATCTTCATCGTGGAGGGCGATTCGGCGGGCGGATCGGCCAAGCAGGCGCGCGATCGCAAGACGCAGGCGATCCTCCCCATCCGCGGCAAGATCCTCAACGTCGCCTCGGCGACGGGAGCGAAGATCATGGCGAACCAGGAAATCGCCGATCTGATCCAGGCGCTGGGCTGCGGCACGCGCAAGGATTGCAACCCCGATGCGCTACGCTACGAACGCATCGTCATCATGACCGACGCCGATGTCGACGGCGCGCATATCGCGACGCTGCTGATGACATTCTTCTTTCAGGAAATGCCCGAACTCGTCCGCCGCGGCCATCTGCACCTGGCGCAGCCGCCGCTGTACCGGCTGACCGTCGGCGCCAAATCGCTCTACGCCCGCGACGATGCCCACCGCGCCGAACTGGAACGCACCGCCTTTCGCGGCAAGAAGGTCGACGTCGCGCGGTTCAAGGGGCTGGGCGAGATGAACCCGATGCAATTGCGCGAAACGACGATGGACCCCGCCACCCGCTCGATGCTGCGCATCACCCTGCCCCAGGAATATGAGGAGCGCGCCGGCGTAAAGGATCTGGTCGATCGCCTGATGGGCACGAACCCCGCCCACCGCTTCGCCTTCATCCAGGAAAACGCCGCCCGCGTGGAGGACGAAGCGATCGACGCGTAAGGGCGGTAACGCCGCTGTCGATCGGCAATTCAGCTTGCCGCCGTCGATCCGCATCCCCCCTAGTCATTCCCTCCGACGAAATTCCCGAACCCGCCCAGCACCGATCCCTCGCCGCGGCTCTGGCCGCCGCGTGATCCGGCGGCAGCCAGCATCCGGCCGGCGAGGCGGGAGAAGGGGAGGGATTGGATCCACACCTTGCCGGGTCCGCGCAGGCGGGCGAAGAACACGCCTTCGCCGCCGGTCAGCATCGATTTGATGCCGCCCACCGTCACCAGATCGAATTCGACGCCGGGGGTGTAAGCGGCCAGGCAGCCGGTATCGACGTGCAATTCCTCGCCGGCGCGCAGATCGCGTTCGACGACGGTGCCGCCCATCTGGACGAAGACCCAGCCGTCGCCGTCCAGCTTCTGCATCACGAAGCCTTCGCCGCCGAACAGGCCGGTCATCACCCGCCGCTGGAACTGGATGCCGATCGACACGCCCTTGGCCGCGGCCAGGAACGCGTCCTTCTGACAGATCAGCGTACCGCCCAGATCGCCCAGCCGGATCGGCAGGATCGCGCCGGGCGTCGGCGCGGCGAATGCGACGCGGGCCTTGCCGGTACCCTCGTGCGTGAAGACGGTGGTGAACAGGCTTTCGCCCGTCACCAGCCGCTTGCCCGCGCCCAACAGCTTGCCCATGAAGCCGCCGCCGGTATCGCCCGATCCGTCGCCGAACACCGTGGTCATCGCGATGCTGGCATCCTTCCACACGAACGCGCCGGCCTCCGCCACCGCGCTTTCGCCGGGGTCGAGTTCGATCTCGACGAATTGCAGGTCCTGGCCCTTGATCTCGAAATCGATATCGTCGGCCACGCCGGCACGGCGCATGTGGGACCAGGGGCTTTGCGACACGGGCGAACATCCTCCGATCAATCGAGCCGTCATATTAAGCCAACACACCGCCCGGTTGCAATCGTACCGCCAAGGCAATCGTGTTGCGGCGCCGGACGGCTGCCGGTATCAGGGATCGCGGGCGGTCCTTTCGCGGGCCGCCCTTGTCGTTTCGCAGAGGTAAAGGAACCTGTCGTGCCCATCACCCCGCTGATGCCCGTCTATCCACGGTGCGGGGTGCGTCCGGTGCGCGGCGAGGGGGCCTATCTGTTCGGTGAGCAGGGTGAGCGCTATCTCGATTTCGCCAGCGGCATCGCGGTCAACGCGCTTGGCCATGCCCATCCCCATCTGGTCAAGGCGATCGCCGATCAGGCCGCGACGCTGATGCACGTCTCCAACCTCTACGGCTCGCCGCAGGGGGAAGCGCTCGCGCAGCGCATCGTCGAAAACAGCTTTGCGAAAACCGTATTTTTCACCAATTCCGGCACCGAAGCCGTCGAATGCGCGATAAAAACCGCGCGGCGCTATCATTTCGTGAACGGAAACCCGGAAAAAACGACGATCATCACGTTCAACAACGCCTTTCACGGGCGGACGATGGGTGCGATCTCAGCGACCAACCAGGCCAAGATGCGCGACGGCTTCGAACCTTTGCTGCCCGGTTTTGCCTATGCCCCGTTCAACGATCTCGACGCCGCGCTGGCGCTGATCGACGATACGACCGCGGGCTTCATGGTCGAGACGATCCAGGGCGAAGGCGGCGTGTCGGTGGGCAGCGAAGCCTTCATCACCGGCCTGCGCCGCGCCTGCGACGAACGCGGCCTGCTGCTGGTCTTGGACGAGGTCCAGTGCGGCTATGGCCGGACGGGCAAGATGTGGGCGTATGAGCATTACGGCATCGAACCGGACATCATGTCGGTGGCCAAGGGCATCGGCGGCGGCTTTCCGCTCGGCGCATGCCTGGCGACCGAGGACGCTGCCAAGGGCATGGTGATCGGCACCCACGGGTCGACCTATGGCGGGAATCCGCTGGCGATGGCGGCGGGGCAGGCGATCCTCGACGTGATCCTCGGCGAAGGGTTTCTGGAGCATGTGACCGCGATCGGTGAACGGCTGCGCGGTGCCTTGGAACAGATGATTCCCAATTACGACAATGTGTTCGAAGCGGTGCGCGGGCGCGGCCTGATGCTCGGCCTGAAGCTGAAGGCCGGCGTCGAGCCGCGCGAATTCGTCGCGCGGTGCCGCGATCACCACGGCCTGCTGCTGGTCGCGGCGGGGGAGAATGTCGTGCGCGTCCTGCCGCCGCTGGTGATCGGGGACGCCCATGTCACCGAATGTATCGAGCGGCTGAGCGAAGCCGCGCGCGTGTTCGTGCGGGCCAGCGATGACTGACGCCGGTCCGATGCGCCACTTCCTGAACCTGTCCGATGCGGGTGCCGACGGTATCGCCGCGATGCTGGCCGACGCGCTGGATCGCAAGGCGGCGCGGGCTGGCTGGCCAAAGGGGCGGGTGGACGCCGACGCGCCGCTCGCCGGCCACGCGCTGGCGATGGTGTTCGAAAAGAACTCGACCCGCACCCGCGTTAGCTTCGACATGGCGATCCGGCAATTGGGCGGCAGCTCGATCGTGATGGACGCCGGCACGATGCAATTGGGCCGCGGCGAAAGCGTCGCGGACACCGCGCGCGTCCTGTCGGGCTACGCCGACGCCATCATGATCCGCACCGACGATCATGCCAAGGTCGAGGAAATGGCGCATTACGCCACCGTCCCCGTCATCAACGGCCTGACCGACGCGTCGCATCCCTGCCAGATCATGGCCGATCTGCTGACCATCATCGAAGCCGGCAAGGCGCTGCCCGGCCTGAAGGTCGCGTGGCTCGGTGACGGCAACAACGTGCTGGCGTCGATCGTCGAGGCCGCGTCGCTGATGCACTTCGACGTCGTTGCGGCCTGCCCGCAAGGCTTTGCGCCGGAAGAACAGACGATCACGCGCGCATCCGGCCGCGCGCGTGTCGTCGCGTCGCCGCGCGAAGCGGTCGAGGGCGCCGATATCGTCATCACCGACACCTGGATCTCGATGGGTCAGGCGCATGCGCAGACCAAGCTGGCGGCGCTGGCGCCCTATCAGGTCGACGCCGCGCTGATGGCTGCAGCCAAGCCCGACGCCAAATTCCTCCACTGCCTTCCAGCGCACCGCGGCGAGGAAGTGACGCCCGATGTGATCGACGGCCCGCAATCGCTGATCTGGCAGGAAGCGGAGAACCGCCTGCACGCGCAGAAATCGGTGCTTCGCTGGTGCTTTGGTCAGATCGGGGGCCAGATCGGTTGATCGCCCGCGGCGCCCGCCCATATCGCGCCGCATGACTTCTGCAATCGAAGCGGTCGACGTCGACCAGGTTTTGGGTTTTACCATCCCTGCGCGCAGCGCGCGGGGGCGGGTGGTGCGGATCGGGCCGACGCTCGACGCCGTGCTGGCGGCCCATGCGTATCCCCCGGCTATCGAGGCGCTGCTGGCGGAGGCGCTGACGCTGGTCGCGCTCGTCGGATCGACGTTGAAGGACGCGGGCGCCCAGCTGACCATGCAGACGCGCAGCGAAAGCGGCGTCGTGCAGCTGCTGGTGTGCGATTACCGCGGCGGTGAAGTGCGCGGCTATATCGAATTCGATGCGGAGAAGCTGGCTCAGGCGCCCGAACAGCCGACCCTGTTCGCGCTGTTCGGCAAGGGTTATCTGGCGATCACGTTCGATTTGGCGACGTCTGGCGAGCGCTATCAGGGGATCGTGCCGCTCGACGGCGACACGCTGACCCAGGCAGTGGAGAGCTATTTCGTCCAGTCGGAACAGATCCCCAGCCTGGTGCGGATCGGCATGCGCAAGGATGCCGCGGGCCGCACCATCGCCGGTGGCCTGTTCCTCCAGCATCTGCCGGAGGGCGAGGACGGGCGCGAACGGCTGCATACGCGGCTCGACCATCCCGAATGGGAACATGTCGCGGCGCTGGGCAGCACGATGGGGGCGGACGAACTGGCGGACGCGGGCCTGCCGCTGGAAACGCTCGTCTGGCGCCTGTTCAACGAGGAAGACGATGTCCGCGTGCTCGGCCGCACGGCCCTGATCCGCGGATGCCGGTGCAGCGCGGAGTATATCACGTCGGTCCTGGCCAAATTCTCGGACGAGGAACGCCGCGAAATGGCTGACGAAAGCGGCGTCATTTCGGTCGATTGCGCGTTCTGCGCGACCAAATTCCCCGTTTTTGCATGAACGCCGACGGATTTAATGCTGCGTTAACCGCAATCGGCTAGTGATTTGGCGTGCCATTCTCCCCGGCACGGTTTCTCCCTTTGATCGAGCGCAAGCGCTTGTCCTGAGGGCCGCTGTAATGGCGGCCCTTCTTTTCTGCGGCTTTCGTGCGGCATTGCAGGTCTGCGCGGTTGCGCCTAGCTGCGCCAGCACAATGACTCATCCCAAACCTACCGGCCCACTCGTCGTCGCGCTCGTCTCCGGTGGTCTCGATTCGATGGTCGCGGGGGCGATGATGCGCGCGCGCGGGCATCGACTGTGCGCGCTGTCGATGGATTATCATCAGCGCCACCACGTCGAACTCGCTGCCGCTCGCCGCGTCGCGTCGGCGCTGGGCGTCGAGCGGCATGTCGTCCTCCCGCTCGATCTGTCGCTGTTCGGCGGCTCGGCGCTGACTGCGGATATCGACGTGCCCAAGCAAGGCGAAGGTGAGGGGATTCCGATCACCTACGTTCCTGCGCGCAACACCATCTTCCTCAGCCTCGCGCTCGGCTGGGCCGAAGCGATCGGCGCGCGCGACATGTGCATCGGCGTCAACGCGGTCGACTATTCCGGCTATCCCGATTGCCGGCCGGAATTCATCGCCGCGTTCGAACAGCTTGCGGAACTGGCGACCAAGGCGGGCGTCGAAGGACAGGCGTTCCGCGTCCATGCTCCGCTGGAGGCGATGACGAAGGCGGACATCATCCGGGAGGGCATGGCGTTGGGGCTCGATCTCGGCATCAGCTGGTCGTGCTATGACCCGAGCGTAGAGGGCGTGCATTGCGGCCGCTGCGACAGCTGCCGCATCCGCGCACGCGGCTTCGTCGAAGCGGGCGTGCCCGACCCCACCCTCTACGCGAACTGAACCGCCGGATGGCCTATGCCGTGAAGGAAATGTTCCTGACCCTGCAAGGCGAAGGCGTGAACGCCGGCGCGCGTGCGGTGTTCGTCCGCTTCGCCGGGTGCAATCTGTGGTCGGGCCGCGAGATCGACCGGGCGCGCGCGGTCTGCCAATTCTGCGACACCGATTTCGTCGGCACGGATGGGGAAGGCGGCGCACGCTTCGCCGATGCGCAGGCGCTGGTGGCGGCAGCGGCGGAGCATTGGGGCGCCGACCGCCGGCATCGCTTCGTGGTGCTGACCGGGGGCGAGCCGATGCTCCAAGTCGACGATGCGCTGGTCGAGGCGCTTCATGCCGCGGACTTCCGCATCGCGATCGAAAGCAACGGCACATTGCCCGTGCATCCCGATATCGATTGGGTCTGCATCAGTCCCAAGGCAGGCAGCGATATCGTCCAGCGCAATGGCGACGAACTGAAGCTGGTGTGGCCGCAAGCGGGCACGGATGTCGACGAACTGGAGCGGTGGGATTTCACCCACCACCTTATCCAGCCGCTCGACGACCGCGACGCTGCCGCGCATCGTCAGGCGGCGATGGCCCTGGTCATGGCGCGCCCCTGGTGGCGCCTGACCCTGCAGACGCACAAGATGCTCGCCATCCGCTAAGCGAGCCGCCTGGCGGGCGCCGGGTTCAGCGTGCCGCCACGCCGATGCCGGCGGGGGGCCAATTCTGCGCACCGCACTTCTTTTTCACCCACTCGCCCTTCTTGTTCCAGCAGATCGCCTCCAGCCGTGGGACCGGCATCGGCCGCATATTCAGCGTCATGTAACGCGGAAACATCTGCTCACCGTAGGGGATCAGGCTGTTGCGAAGTTCCTGCATGCGGATTTCCGACAGCTCTCCAAACCGGCCGCGCGGGGCATAGACCGCGTCGCTCGCGATCCGGTGCGCCGTCTCGCAGAAGTTGCGCTGGGCCGCGACCGTCGCGAACGCCGAATAGGTGCGTGTGTTATATTGGTCGAACGCCGATTGCCCTGCCGCCTTCGTCTTGGCCATACGCAGGTGGTATTTGCCCAGCGTGGTGATCGACGCCTCCAATTCCGTCTTATGATCCGCGATTACCGCATTGTAGAGGCGCACCATCGGCAGCGTCGGTTCGAACTGGCATTGCAGCGCGGCGACGTTCAGGCCCGCACGCATCGTCCAGACCAGCCCGGCGCGCAATTCGGCGGACGTGGCACCGGGCAGCGGCACCATGATGCCGGGTTCGTCGCCCTTCACCGGCGCGCCCGCCATCTCCTTTGGTTGCAAATAGAATTGCGCGGCTGCCGGCTGCGCGGCGATCATGACCGTCGCCGCCGCACATCCCCCCACCAGAAGCCCCTGCCAATTACGCCCTACCATCATCGCACCGTCCCCGAATTCGGCGAGCCGCACCACGTCGGCTCTGTCATCGGCATGAATCTACGGCTTTTCCGACTCGAGCCCAAATGGTTTTTAACCATGATGCGACAAAGCGCGCCGCGGAGACCTTGGCCGTGCCGAGGCGCGTGCGCTGTCGCCGAAACGACGAAGGGCCGCCCGGTTGCCCGGGCGGCCCCTGCCGCAAGACACGTCGAGCGCCCATAGGCCGCCCGATCCGGTCTCGACGCGAATTACATCGCGTTCGTGGTCGTGGTGTTCGACATCATCATGGTGTCGTTGCCCATCGTGTCGTTGGCCATCGCGCCACCGTTCATGCCACCGTCGACGGCAGTCATGTTGTCCGACATCGTGTCGGCGCCTTCGGTGGCGTTCATGTCGGTAACCATCGTGTTTTCGGTGGTCGTCTCGGTCTTGGGACCGCATGCCGAAACCATCAGGGCGGCGCCCGCGATCATCGAACCGGTCAGAACCTTGGAAATCAGTGCACGCATCGGAAAGCTCCCTAGAAAGAGGATTTGGAGGCCTGTCTGACCCGTTAATACCCAAATCGCAGTGGATATTAATCGACTCGCGCTTTTGTCTCAAGCCTCGTTTTCATGACGTGAAGAAACAGTTTCAATAAAATCGGCCGCGCACGCCGCCAAAGCTGCGTCCATCGCTGCCATATTTCCGTGCCCGATCAGCCTTTTTACGCTGGTAACGGTGTAATCGGGTAGCCCGCACGGCACGATTCCGCCGAAATGGGACAGGTCCGGCGCGACGTTGATCGAAAATCCATGCATCGTCACCCAACGCCGGACGCGCACCCCGATTGCGCCGATCTTCGCCTCGCGGCCGTCATCCTCGGTCCAGATGCCGACGCGCCCCTCCGCACGCCACGCCGGGATCTCCAGTCGCGCCAGCGCCGCGATCACCCAGCCTTCCAGCGCATGGACATAGCCGCGCACGTCGCGTCCGCGCTTGCCCAGGTCCAGCACCAGATACCCGATGCGCTGGCCCGGGCCGTGATAGGTGTAACGCCCGCCGCGCCCCGCGACATGGACCGGAAAGCGCGCGTCGATGAGCTCGCGCGGGTCGGCACTGGTGCCCGCCGTGTATAGCGGCGGATGCTCCAGCATCCAGATCAGCTCGCGCGCGACACCCGCCAGCACGGCCTCCGCGCGCGCCGTCATCGTCGCCAGCGCGGCTTCGTAGGGCACCGGCTCCGCGTCGACACGCCATTCGATTTCGGGCGGCATCATCACGCCATCGTCCCTTGCGCACGCCGCGTGCGCTGGCAAGCCACAAGCGCCTGCGCTAAAGGCTGCGGCAAAGGGGACGGCACCGATGGTCACGATGAGCAATGTGTGGGATCGTACGACAGACGTCTTGCGCGGCAGGGGCGGTATCCTGGCGAGCATCGCCGTCGCCACTCTGTTCCTGCCTGCGATCGTGAGCAACGCCGTCACGCTTTTCCTCATGCCGGGCTCGACCACGTTCGTGATGGTCGGTGCGGTTGTGACGATCGTCGTTCTGCTGCTGTCGATGTGGGGGCAACTGGTACTGGTAGCGGTGGCGAGCGATCCGGAGACGACGCGGACGCAGGCTGCCGCGCGGGCGACAGCCCGGTTCCCCGCGCTGATCGCGGTGTCGATCATCGCATTTCTGGTGCTATTGTTGCTGTTCGTTCCCATCGGCGCGGCCATCGGCATGTCCGGCATCGATTTTGCCGCCGTGACCAGAACCGGTGCCATGCCGAACATCGGCCGCGGGACGATCACCTTCCTTTCGCTATACGGGTTGATGATATTGATCGCCGGCTTGTTCGTCGGCGTGCGGATGGTGCTGCTGAATGCGGTCGTGCTGAACGAACGGCTCGCACTCGGCGCCTTTCGCCGGTCGTGGTCGCTGACGCGCGGATTGACGTGGCGCCTCGTCGGGGTGGTCGTGCTGTACGTCATCGTCGTCGGTGTGGCGGCGAGTGCGGCGCAATTCGTGAGCGGCGCCATCGTCGGCCTGATCGCCGACAGCGCGACCACCACCGCATTCCTGGCGTCCGTCGTCGCGGCGGTCGTGACGACGATCTTTTCGG
This sequence comes from Sphingomonas sp., assembly GCA_035714425.1. Classification (GTDB taxonomy): domain Bacteria; phylum Pseudomonadota; class Alphaproteobacteria; order Sphingomonadales; family Sphingomonadaceae; genus Sphingomonas. The sequence continues at coordinate 11,184 of DASTLZ010000112.1, read as the reverse complement.
TGGTCGCGGCGGTCTTCACGGCCCAGCTCTATGTCGCCGTCACGCAGCGCGGGATCGCCACGGTCTTCGCATGACCATCGACCTTGCCGGTATGCTGCGCCACGTCCGCGCCTTGTGGACACGCGATCGCGCGATCCTGTTGCCACTCAGCGGCCTGTTCATGTTCCTGCCGCAATATGGCGCGTTGCTGCTGATCCCGCCGATGCCGGCCAGCGAGCCGAACGGATCCGTGCAGGCATGGACCGCGGCGTTGGAGCCGTGGGTAGCGACATATGGCGGATGGTATGTGCTGGCGACGCTCTCCGGGCAGTTCGGCGCGTTGGCGGTCGTCTCGCTCTATGCCCATCCGCCGCTGACGACCGGCGGCGCGCTGCTGCGTGCGCTGCGGCTGTTTGCGCGAGTCATGCTGGCCAACATCCTGGTCACCCTGCCGTGCGGAGCGGTGGCGCTCGCGTCGATGCCGCTTTCGTTCGCCCCGTTCTTTGTGCTCCCGGCGATCGTGTATGTCCTCGCGCGCACCATGTTGATCGCGCCGGTCATCGTCGGCGAGCCGCGGACCAGCGCGATCGCCGCGATCGGGCGCAGCGTGGCCCTGACGAAAGGCAGGGGGATGCCGCTCGCGCTGCTAGTGGGCGCGATCATGGTCGGCGGGCAGGCGATGGGTACGTTGATTATCGCCATCGACCGCGCGGTGCGGATCGGGCCGTTCGGCAATCGGGTGCTGATCGCGACGATCGACGGCCTGGCCGCGGGAGTCGCATGGGCCGCGGCGCTCCTTCTCGCGCTGGTGCACGTCGCCGTCTACCGGCGGCTGGCCAGATAAGGGACGTGCGGCCCGGTGTCGGCGGGCAGCAGCCCGCTGGCGCGCGGATCGGGGAATGTCTCCAGCGTCCTTGCGACCGCCGCGAATCCCTGCGCGCGGTAGAAGCCCAAGGCGCGGGGATGGTCCAGTGTACAGGTGTTGACCGTGACGCGCGCCACCCCCGGCATCCACGCCCGCGCCATCGCTTCCGCCATCAGCCAGCGCCCGATGCCCTTGCCGGTCAGCTCTGGGACGAAGCCGAAATAGGCGATCTCGCATGTTCCGGCGGTCCGCCGATCCAGCTCCAGCATCCCGACCTCGATACCGCCGGGATCGACCACGGCGTGGACGGCGACGCCCGGATCGCGGATGATCGCCAGCAACGCCGCGTCGGATAGGATCAGCCGGGAATACCATAGCCAAGGCGCACCTACGCGCCGGAACAGCGCGCGGTAGCGCTCCGCGACCGGTTCGCGCCATGCCACGAGCCGTAAGGGCGAGGAGGGCAGGGGCCGCAGCGGCGGCTTGCGCGTCATTTCCAGCGAAGTGACGACCGTGGCGACCTCGTCCCCCGAAACGCGCGTCAGTCCCATGTCGCGACCGGCGGCAGGCTCATCAGGATGGCGTCGACGTTGCCCCCGGTTTTCAGCCCGAAGGACGTGCCGCGATCATAGACCAGGTTGAATTCGGCATAGCGTCCGCGCCACCGCCGCATGGCGGCCGTATCCTGCGCGTCGAACGCATCGTTCATCCGCCGCCGCACGATTCGCGGATAGACGTCCAGAAACGCCTCGCCCACGTCGCGCACGAACGCGAAATCGCGGTCGAAATCCGATTCGAGATGGTCGAAGAAGATGCCACCGACGCCGCGGTGGACCTGCCGGTGCGGAATCCAGAAATACTCGTCCGCCCATGCCTTGTACCGCGGATAATCCGCGCCGTGGGCGGTGCAGGCGCGTTCCAGCGCGGCGTGGAAGTCGTCGGTATCCTCCGCGACGGGCAACGGCGGGTTCAGGTCCGCGCCGCCCCCGAACCAGCGCTTCGTCGTCGCCAAATATCGGCAATTCATATGGACTGCGGGCACATGCGGATTGGCCATGTGTGCGACCAGGCTGATGCCGGTGGCGAAGAAGCGCGGATCGTCACCGGCGCCGTGGATGGACCGCGCGAAATCGCCCTCGAACGTGCCGCCTACGGTCGATACGTTGACGCCGACCTTTTCGAACACCTGCCCCTTCATCACCCCGCGCACGCCGCCGCCGCCCGGCTCGCCCGACGGATCGGCGCGGTCCCATGCGATGTAATCGAAGCCGGCGTCCGATCCTGCTTCGCGCTCGATCGCCTCGAACGCCGCGCAGATGCGGTCGCGCAGGGCTTCGAACCAGGTACGGGCGGCGGCTTGCTGGGCATCCATCTCTGTCATGGCCATCTCTGTCATGGACCGCGCCTTAGCGGGGCCAGCCCGTCTGCCGCAACGCTTCCCCCAGCACGATCGCGCCGGCGACCGCGACGTTGAGCGAGCGGAACCCCGCGCGCATCGGCACGCGCACGCGCAAGGCCGCGGCATCGTGTACCGCGTCGGGGACGCCGGCGCCTTCCGATCCCAGGATCAGCACGTCGCCGGCATCGAAGCGCGCATCCGGCAGATCGATCGCGCCCGCCGTCGTCAGCAGCACCAGCCGGCCCGGCGTGGCGCGGCGGAACGTATCCCAATCGACGTGCCGGACCACGCTGGCCGCCGCGGCGTAATCCATCCCCGCGCGGGCGAGCGCACGGCTGCTCCACGGAAAGCCGGCCGGTTCGATCACGTCCACCGCGACGCCGAGACAGGCCGCGGTGCGCAGGATCGTGCCGACGTTGCCGGCGATATCGGGCTGGTACAGGGCGATCCGCATGCCCACCGCGTAGCGCCATGCGGGGCAGGCGCAAAATGGGATTGGCAAAGTCGGGCGGTGCCGTCTATCAGACGAGTGCCTTTGCGTGGGGATGCAAGGGCGCCGAAGGCGAGCGTCCTCGCTCGATCCTCACAGTTTCAGCTAGCAGGTTCAGGTGAATGGCGACTGACGCAGACATGGTTCCTCCCGGCGGCACGTCCCAGCCGACACACGGGCCGGTCAATGGACCGGAGCATGGGCCGGGTTCCGGTGACGTGAACGACCCGCGTCGTCGCGACTTCATCAACATCGCCACCGTCGCCTTTGCCGGGGTTGGTGCCGCGGTGATCCTCCTGCCGCTCGTCAATCAGATGAATCCGTCGGCGGACGTTCTCGCGCAATCCACGACGGAGATCGACATCTCTAAGATCGCGCCGGGCCAGGCGATCAAGTCGGTCTGGCGCAAGCAGCCGGTCTTCGTGCGCAACCTGACACCCGCCGAGATCGCCGCGGCGAATGCGGTGGCGGTGAACTCGCTGCGTGATCCGCAGACGCTGGAAGAGCGGACGAAGCCGGGCAAGACGAACTGGCTCATAACCCTAGGCGTGTGCACCCACCTCGGCTGTATTCCGCTGGGCGCCGGCGAAGGCGAGAATCGCGGGCCGTTCGGTGGGTATTTCTGCCCCTGCCACGGCTCGGCGTACGATACCGCCGGCCGCATCCGTCAGGGTCCGGCGCCGACGAACCTGCACGTCCCCGAATATACGTTCAATTCCGACACCGTCGTGACGGTGGGTTGAGGTAGCAGCAGATGAGCTTTCCCTGGGCCAAGCATTATGAGCCGAAGCAGCCGCTGATGCGCTGGCTGGACGAGAAGCTGCCGTTGCCCCGCCTCGTCTACAACGCGGTCGGCGCGGGCTATCCGGTGCCGCGCAACCTGAATTACTTCTGGAATTTCGGCATCCTCGCCGGAATGGCCCTGACGCTCCAGATCGTCACCGGCATCGTGCTGGCGATGCATTTCGCGGCCAATGCGGGCGTCGCGTTCGGCTCTGTCGAAAGCATCATGCGCGACGTCAACGCCGGCTGGTTCCTGCGCTATGCGCACGCGAACGGCGCGTCGATGTTCCTGCTGGTCGTCTACATCCACATCGGCCGCGGGCTGTATTACGGATCGTACAAGGCGCCGCGCGAGATGGTGTGGCTGCTCGGCGTCACCATCTTCCTGCTGATGATGGCCACCGCGTTCATGGGCTACGTGCTGCCGTGGGGCCAGATGAGCTTCTGGGGCGCGCAGGTCATCACCGGCTTCTTTTCGGCGATCCCGCTGGTCGGCGAAAGCATCCGCGTGTGGCTGCTCGGCGGCTTCGCGCCCGATAATGCCGCGCTCAACCGCTTCTTCTCGCTCCATTACCTGCTGCCGTTCGTGACGATGGGCGTCATCATCATGCACATCTGGGCGCTGCACATTCCCGGCTCTGGCAACCCGACCGGCGTCGACGTGAAAGGCGAGCAGGATACGGTGCCGTTCCACCCTTATTACACCGCCAAGGATGCGGTCGGTGTCGGCGTGTTCATGCTGATCTTCGCGACGCTGATCTTCTTCTCGCCCAACCTGCTGGGTCACCCGGACAATTACATCGAGGCGAACCCGCTCTCGACGCCTGCGCACATCGTGCCGGAATGGTATTTCCTGCCCTTTTACGCGATTCTCAAAAGCTTTACCGCGGATTTCATCTTGCCGGCAAAGCTGTGGGGCGTGCTGGCGATGTTCGGGTCTATCCTGCTGCTGTTCTTCTTGCCGTGGCTCGACACATCGCCGGTGCGCTCGGCCAATTACCGGCCGAAGTACCGCATGTTCCTGATCTTGCTGCTGTTCGACATCCTGTTGCTGGGCTATGTCGGCGGTGCGGAAGCGAACGCGCGCAACGTCATCCTGGGGCAGCTCGCCGCGGCGTATTATTTCGCGCATTTCCTCATCATCCTGCCGATGGTCGCGCGCTCGGAGCGTCCTCGCCCACTGCCCAATTCGATCACTGAAGCGGTGTTGAACAAGCATGGCGGAACCAGTCCGGCAAAGACCGCAGCGGCACACTGAGCGGGTATAGCCGGGCCGCTACCATTGGGGCTGACACCATCGGGCCGACGTTAGGACGGAAAAGAAAATCATGGTTCGTTTGATCTCCTATCTGGTCGGCCTCGCCTTCGTCGGCGTGCTGGCGCTTGCGCTGTTCGGGACGGTGAAAACCGCGATCACCGATCCCGCGCCGCCTTCGGCCGAGCACGAATTCCACCTGGAGAGCGAGAGCATCGGCTTGTCGTCGTCGGGGCTGTTCGGCCGCTTCGATCGTCGCCAGGTGCAGCGCGGCTTCCAAGTGTACAAGGAAGTCTGCTCCGCCTGCCACGGCCTGAAATTCGTGTCGTTCCGCGATCTGACGCAGATCGGCTATAACGAGGCCGAGGTGAAGGCGATCGCCAATCAATGGGCGATCGAGCAGCCCGGCATCAACCCGGAAACCGGCGAAGTCGCCACCCGGAAGAACGTGGCGTCGGATCGTTTCCCATCGCCCTTTGCCAACGAGGTCGCCGCCCGCGCCGCGAACAACAATGCGGTCCCGCCCGATCTGTCGTTGATGGCGAAGGCGCGCGAGGCTGGGCCGAACTACATCCACGCCTTGCTCATGGGCTACCGCGATCAGCCCGCCGAGTTGGTACGAAAGTTCCCGGGTTCCAAAACCCCGGAGGGGCTGCACTACAACCCGTATTTCGCGAACCTCAACATCGCGATGCCCCCGCCGATCACCTCCGACGATCAGGTCGCTTACTCCGACGGCACCAAGGCGACCAAGGACCAGATGGCGCGTGACGTGTCCGCATTCCTGATGTGGACGGCGGAGCCGAACCTGGAAGCGCGCCACGGCGCCGGTTTTGCTGCGGTGTTGTTTGCTCTGGCCTTTTGCTTCCTGGCCTGGGGCGCGTATCAGAACGTGTGGCGCGACGTGAAACATTGATCGCCAGAGGCCTGGAGCACGCGTCGCCACGGGCTTCTGGAACTGCAACCTCCCGATCTTAGTTTGGTGTACATGCGGTGCGTATCTGCCGCGCGTGCATTGGGAGTATCATGCGATGTTTGCGAAGCGTCTGATGATCGCCGGCGTCGCGATCGGTACGGCTTTGGGCCTTGGCGCCTGTACCGACGGGTATGGCTACGGCGGTCTCTCGACCGGCTATGGCGTCTATGGCGGTGTTCCCTATTATGACGGCTACGGCGCCGGCAGCTATGGCTATGCACCTTCGTATTTCGGCTGGTACGGCGATTATTATTATCCCGGCGCCGGCGTGTACGTCTACGATCAATACCGACGGCCGTATCGGTGGAACAACGTGCAGCAACGCTATTGGGCATCGCGCTCACGATATCGTGGGCAGGACGGACGCGGCCCAGCATGGTCCGGCTTCGATCGCGGCCAGAACCGTGGTGCTTACGCCGACGGCCGCGGCGACTATCGCGGCAACCCCGGCTATCGCCCGGATCGCAACGGCCAAGGCGGCCGTGGTTTCCGTCGCGACGGAAACCCGGGTTGGTCCAACGATCAGCAGGGCCGCGGCTTTCGCGGGCAAGGCCGTGCGGATCCCGGCCAGCAACCGGGCACGGTAACACCACCCACAGCCCAGCCACAGGGCGATCGTTCGTCCGACCGGCGTTGGCAGGGGCGCCAATACGAAGGGCGCCGACCCGAAGGCCGGCAAGAGCAGGGTCGCCCATTTCAGGGTCGCCCATTTCAGGGTCGTCAGGGGGACGGCGGGCGACCGCAGCAATAGCCCCCGCATAAAAAGGGGCGCCACCGTTGCCGGGGCGCCCCTCTTCTTGTCGAACGCGGACGAGCCCGCTTATCCGGCACGGCGACCGGGACGCCATAGCGCCCCGGCCGGTCAAGCTTACTTGACTTCGACGGTCGCGCCGGCTGCTTCCAGCTGCGCCTTGAGCTTGGCGGCTTCGTCCTTCGACACGCCTTCCTTGACGGCCTTCGGCGCGCCTTCGACCAGCGCCTTGGCTTCGGTCAGGCCCAGTGCGGTGATCGCGCGGACTTCCTTGATGACGTTGATCTTCTTGCCACCGTCGCCGGTCAGGATCACGTCGAACTCGGTCTGCTCTTCCGCTGCGGGAGCCGCTGCGCCGCCGCCGGCGGCCGGTGCTGCCGCAACCGCTGCTGCGGCCGACACGCCCCACTTTTCTTCCAGCATCTTCGAAAGCTCTGCGGCTTCGAGGACGGTCAGTTCGCTCAGGCTCTCAACGAGCGCGTTCAGGTCTGCCATGATAATTTCCTTACGATAAGATGAGGTTATGCGGCTTCTTTCTCGGCATAGGCCGAGAGTACGCGGGCCAGTTGCGCGGCGGGTGCCTGCGTGATGGTCGCCAGCTTCGTGGCGGGTGCCACGATGAGGCCGACGATCTTGGCGCGCAGTTCGTCGAGCGAGGGAAGCGTCGCGAGCGCTTGCACGCCGGCCACGTCCAACGCCGTCGCGCCCATCGCCCCGCCCACGATTTCGAACTTGTCGTTCGTCTTCGCGAATTCGACCGCGACCTTCGCCGCAGCGACGGGGTCGGTCGAGGTGGCGAGCCCGACGGGGCCGGTCAGCATGTCGCCGAGCGATCCATAGTCGGTCCCGTCCAGCGCGATCCTGGCGAGCTTGTTCTTCGAGACCTTGTAGCTCGCGCCGGCATCCCGCATCTTCGTCCGCAGCACAGTCGATTGTGCGACGGTCATGCCCAGGTTGCGGGTCACGACGACCACGCCCACTTCGGCGAAAGTGCGGTTCAACTCGGCAACGGCCGCGGCCTTTTCAGCACGATCCATGCCATTCTCCACGGTGTTTCGAAAACGCCGAACATCGGCGCTTTCCGGTTACGAACCCGGAGGAGCGAAAAAACACCTCCGGGGGTGTCCATCGAAGAGGCATGAAGCAGACCGGGCACGCACAGGCGGCGGGCCGGTAAGAAATCCATTCCCCATCTCGGCAGGGCATTAAGCTGGGCGAACCCGGCACCTGCTGTCTCGGACGGCAAGCCCGGAAGCGTCTGGCACCCGGGCAAGTCGCGGGCTCTACACGCTGGACCGCGCAAGTCAAGACCGCGGCCGGCCGCGCAGCCTTGCCGATATCCCGCTATTCGTCGGGAACTTTGCCGGCGCATTCGCCTCCGGGCCATGACCGACACTGTTCGCCCGCGGTAGCGTCATCGAACCGTCAGATCAGAGTCACGCAAGCGCCACATCGCTGCACCAAAGGGCTCCTGGTGTGCACCGGCGGTAGCCGGCATCAACGGGGGCTTTCATGACGATCTTCACTGGGTATGACGACGGCGACATCGACACCAACCGGACAGCCAATCCGCATCTAAACGACCTGATCGCGCAGCGCTATTCGCGGCGCCAGGCGCTGTTCGGCGGGCTTTCGGCGACGACCGCGGCGGTGTTCGGCGGTATGTTGTTGACCGGCTGCGGGGAGGACGGCGTCGACGGCTTTTCCACCGTGATGGTCAGCGCCGGCGGCGCAGTGGCGACGAGCGCCGGCCGCCTCGTCACGCTCACCGGATCGGTGACGAGCGGCACTGCGGCCAGCAGCGGTTGGCAACAGATCAGCGGCACCGCGGTGACGCTGAGCAGCACGACGACGGCCACCACCACCTTCACCGCGCCAGCAGTGTCCACCTCCACCCCGCTGGTCTTCGCGTTCGCCGGGATCGACGCCAAGGGCCTGCGGACCGAAGCGACCGCGACGGTCACCGTGACGCCTGCCGAACTGGGCTTCACCGCGGTCGCCAAGAGCCTGGCGGATGTCGTCGCGGTGCCGAGCGGGTACAGCGTCACGGTGCTGTACCGCCTCGGCGATCCCACCGCCGCGGGTGTCGCCGCTTATGGCAACGCCGGCGCGGATACCAATTTCGCGCAGCGTGCCGGCGATCACCACGACGGGATGAACTATTTCGGCCTCGCCGCCGCGTCCAACGCGCCCGATCGCACCAGCAGTACGCGCGGCGTTCTGGCGCTGAACCACGAGAATATCACCCAGGCCTATCTGCACGCGAATGGCGCCACCACTGTCGCCGGCGTGCGTCCCGAAGCCGAAGCGATAAAGGAGATCGAGGCGCACGGCGTGTCGGTCGTCGAGATCGGGCGGACGGGGAATGCATGGGCATACGTCCCGACGTCGGCGCTCAATCGCCGCATCACGCCCAACACGCCGATGCGCTTCAGCGGCCCGGTACGCGGCACTGCGCAATTGCGCACGCGCTACTCGCCGGACGGCACGCAAGGGCGCGGCACGATCAACAATTGCGCCAACGGCATGATGCCGTGGCAGACGTATCTGACCAACGAGGAAAATTGGGTCGGCTATTTCCGGCGCAACGTCGGCGATGCCGCGGCACGCACGGCAGCGGGGGCGGCGAAGCAGAACGTGTCCCTCGCCCGCTACGGCATGCCGGAGGGGCGCACCGGCAATTACAGCTGGACCACGGTCGTGCCCGCCGATCCCACCAGCACCGTCTTTTCCAAGTGGAACGCCACCGCGTCGGCGACGGCCGCCGCGGACGGCACCGGCGATTTCCGCAACGAGCCGTTCCAATATGGCTGGGTGGTCGAAATCGATCCCTATGATCCCGCATCCGTGCCCCGGAAGCGCACCGCGCTGGGCCGGATGAACCACGAGGGGTGCCAGTGCGGCAGGACGATCGCGGGCGTGAAACCGGCATTCTACATGGGGGACGATGCGCAGAACGAATATATCTACAAATTCGTCTCCGCCACGCAATGGTCTGCGGCCGATGCGAACGCGACCGATCGTCTCGCGACCGGCGACAAATATCTGGATACCGGAACGCTGTACGTCGCGAAGCTCAATGCCGATGGCACCGGTCAATGGCTGCCGCTGGTCTTCGGCCAGGGTGCGCTGACCGCGGCCAACGCAACCTATCCCTTCGCGGATCAGGCCGATGTCCTCATCAACGTGCGCCTCGCAGCCGATATCCTCGGCGCCACGCGAATGGATCGGCCGGAATGGACTGCGGTCAATCCAGCAACGGGCGAGATGTATTGCACGCTGACCAACAACAGCTCGCGGACCGCCGCCAATGCCGATGCGGCGAACCCGCGTGCTTATACCGATCCCAAGGTAGACGGGCGCCCTGCCGGGACAGGCAACCCCAACGGCCATATCATCCGCGTGCGCGAAACCGGCGACACGTCGGAGGCGACGAGCTTCGCCTGGGATATCTACGCCTTTGGCGCCGGTTCGGATCTCGATCCGGCGAACATCAATCTTTCCGGGCTGGACGCTACCAACGACTTTTCATCGCCGGACGGCCTGTGGTTCGGCTTGCCGAGCAACGTGTCCGGCCAGCTCAATCCCATCCTCTGGATCCAGACCGACGACGGCGCCTATACGGACGTGACGAACTGCATGTTGCTTGCCGCGATCCCCGGCAGGACCGGCGACGGCGGGACGAAGACCGTGGTCAACGCGCTCGGCGCAGGGAGCACTGTGACGACGCGAATCGGGAAAGCGCCGGGCACGACGCTGCGCCGTTTCCTCGTCGGTCCGAGGGAATGCGAGATCACGGGCATCGATTCGACGCCGGACGGCCGATCGCTGTTCGTGAACATCCAGCACCCCGGCGAGGGCGGCGGGCCGACCAACATCACCAGCAGCTGGCCGGCGAACCAGGCCGGTACGGTGGCAACCCCGGTCCGCCCCCGATCCGCCACGATCGTCATCACCAAGGACGACGGCGGGATCGTCGGCTTCTGACCTGACGGAATTGGGCCGCGCTTTCCCCGATCACGCGCGGCCCTCGATATTATCGCGAACCCCGTTGCCCTGGCCGTTCCGACAGGTAAGCTCGTGGCAACGGGGGGAATCGGCAGTGTACAAGCGAGTGTATGTCGGCGCGGCCGCAATCGCGGCGGCGATGATCGTTGCGTCATCGGCCGCACAGGTCAAAGCGCCGAACCGGAACGTGCGATATGCGCCGACCCCTGCCTGGGTGAAGGCGCCGCCGGCGGCGACCGACGCGCCCACTCCGCCGGGAGCGCCCGTGCGTGTCGTCTATTTCGACCAGCAGGTCCGCACCGGACTTCGGGGTGAGGAGATATATCAAGCCTATCGCATCGAGATCCTGACGCCGGAGGCGCTCGCGGCTGGCAACATCACCATCAACTGGGCGCCAGCGAGCGACGAGATCACCGTACATCGCCTGGCGATCACGCGGGACGGCAAGCCGATCGATGTCCTGGCGACGCAGAAGTTTTCAATCATCCAGCGCGAGAACAATCTGGAACAGGCGATGCTGGACGGCAATCTGACGGCGACCTTGCAAACCGCCGGGTTGCAAGTGGGCGACGAACTGGAGTTTACGGTGACCCGCCTCAGTCGCGATCCCAACGTCGGCGCCCAGTCGCAGGGCTTCCTGCAATTCCCGATCGTCGGCGCACGCGGCGCCTATCGTCT
>DASTLZ010000111.1:0-2051 GCA_035714425.1 Sphingomonas sp. | reverse complement strand
CTCGGCACCCAAGACCAGTTCGTCCTCATCCGCCGCAGCCGGCGCAGGCGCATGGTCGACGGGCGCTGCCGGCGCAGGGGTTTCCTCGCGCACGGCGACAGGCACAGGTGCCGGCGCGGCGGCAGCCGGACGGAAGGACGGTGTATCGTCGACCTTGCTCTTCATCCCGAAGCTGAAGCCGCGGGCCTGTTCGACCGGAGGCGCGACGACGGGGCGCTGCCCTTCGGAATCGATGCCGGTCGCGACGACGGACACGCGAATGCGCCCTTCCAGTTCGGGGTTGAACGCCGAACCCCAGATGATGTTCGCGTCCGGATCGACCAGGTCGCGGATGTGATTGGCGGCTTCGTCGACTTCCAGCAGGCGCATGTCGTCGCCGCCGGTGATCGAGATGATGACACCCTTCGCGCCCTGCATCGACACACCGTCCAGCAGCGGATTGGCAATGGCCTTCTGCGCGGCTTCCAGCGCGCGATTGTCACCGCTCGATTCGCCGGTGCCCATCATCGCCTTGCCCATTTCCTGCATCACCGAACGCACGTCCGCGAAATCCAGGTTGATGAGGCCGGGCATCACCATCAGGTCCGTGATGCCGCGCACGCCCTGTTGCAGCACTTCGTCCGCCATCGCGAACGCTTCCTTGAACGTCGTGTTCGCGTTCGCGATCAGGAACAGATTCTGGTTGGGAATGACGATGAGGGTATCGACGTACTTCTGCAGCTCTTCGATGCCGGCATCCGCGCTCTTGGCGCGGCGGCTGCCTTCGAACGAGAACGGCTTGGTCACGACGCCCACAGTCAGGATGCCCATGTCACGCGCCGCCTTGGCGATGACCGGGGCCGCACCGGTGCCGGTGCCCCCGCCCATGCCGGCGGCGATGAAGCACATATGCGCGCCTTCCAGCATCTTCGCGAGGCTGTCGATCGTCTCTTCGGCGGCCGCACGGCCGATCTCGGGGCGACTGCCAGCGCCCAGCCCCTGGGTGATCTTGGCACCCAGCTGAATGCGTTGCGGCGCCGTCGATTGCTTCAGCGCCTGCGAATCGGTGTTGGCGACCAGGAAATCGACGCCTTGCACCTCGGCACGGATCATATTGGCGATCGCGTTGCCGCCCGCGCCGCCGACGCCGATCACCGCGATCCGCGGGGTCAGTTCGTCGACTTCGGGAGAAAGGAATTCGATGCTCATGCCACAGCCTCCAACGTCCCGAACGAATGCGCTTATGTCGGGCCTTGATCGTCCGTTGTGCCCGAACGCTTAACCACGTTCCAGCCGAAAACGTCGATGCACCCCTATTTGTCCGTCAATAATTGGCCCGCGCCGCCTGGATCAGCTTGCGGAACATGCCCATACCAGGTGCACGGTGCACGGTCTGCGCCTGCGGCGCCATCGCACGCAGATCGATGGGATCCGATGCGGCGTAGAATGCCAGCCCCGCCAGCGTCGCGAACGCCGGACCACCATGCGCTTCCGGCAAAGCCGTCAGTCCCCGTGGACGCCCGATGCGCACGGAGCGGCCGAGCGAAGATTGCGCGTAATCGGCGATCCCCTTCAATTCGGCACCGCCACCGGTCAGCACGACCTGGCGCCCCACCGGTCCTTCGAACTTCAACCGGGTCAGCGCGGCGCGAATCTCGCCCATTTGATGCTCCAGCCGCTGGCGCACGACCCCGATCAACGCCGCCTTGGTGATCTGCGCGCTGTCCTGCCCGCTTTCCTCGGCGGCGATGGGCAGCAGCGGGATCATGTCGTGGTTGTCGCGCGGCGACGTGTTGGCCGATCCGTGGAAGCATTTCAGTCGCTCCGCATGCTGGCGCCGCGTCCCGAAGGCGGATGCGATGTCGTCGGTGATATCGTTCGCGCCCATCGGGATCGACGTCAGCCCGACGAGCATGCCTCCGGCGAACAGCGACACGTTGGTGATCCCTGCCCCCAACTCGACCAGCGCGACGCCCAATTCGCGCTCCTCGTCGCTCAGGCACGCCAGCCCCGTCGCGACCGGCGAAGCGATGATCGATTTCACTTCCAGATGCGCGGATCGTACGCACAGG
>DASTLZ010000110.1:0-5693 GCA_035714425.1 Sphingomonas sp. | reverse complement strand
CACGCGGCATTGCTCAACAACCTGGCGGCGCACAGCCACGGCATGGAGGTGCGGCCGGGCGATCGCTGCGTATCCTGGCTGCCCTGGTATCACGACATGGGGCTGGTCGGCTGCTTTCTGTCGCCCGTCGCCAATCAGGTGTCGACCGATTACATGAAGACCGAGGATTTCGCCCGGCGCCCGCTGGCATGGCTCGATCTCATCAGCCGCAATCCCGGCACCACCCTCTCCTATTCGCCGACCTTCGGCTACGACATCTGCGCCCGGCGGATGTCGTCGCAGACGAAGGCGAGCGCACGCTTCGACCTGTCGCGCTGGCGGGTTGCCGGCAATGGCGCCGACATGATCCGCCCGGACGTGATGCAGGCGTTCGTCGATGCCTTTGCCGATGCGGGTTTCCAGGCACGCGCCTTCCTGCCCAGCTACGGTCTTGCCGAAGCGACGCTGGCGGTGTCGATCATGCCGCCGGGCGAAGGCATTCGGGTCGAGCTGGTCGAGGAAACCGATCTGTCGGGCGGCGGCGACACCGGTGGCGCCGCCAACGACCGCGCCCGCCCGCAACGCTATCGCGCGATCGTCAATTGCGGGAAGCCGGTGCGCGACATGACGATCGACATCCGCGAGGAGGATGGCACCGCATTGCCCGAGCGCGCGATCGGCAAGGTGTGGTGCAAGGGACCGTCGGTGATGGTCGGGTATTTCCGCGACGACGCCGCGACCGCCGCCTGCATGGTCGATGGCTGGCTGGATACCGGCGACATGGGCTATATGTCGGACGGCTATATCTACATCGTCGGCCGCGCCAAGGACATGATTATCGTCAACGGCCGCAACCATTGGCCGCAGGACATCGAATGGGCTGTGGAGCAGCTGCCCGGCTTCAAGGCCGGCGACATCGCGGCGTTCGCGATCACCACGCCCGGCGGGGAGGAGACGCCGGCGGTGCTGGTGCAATGCCGCAGTTCGGACGAAGGCGAGCGGGTCCGCCTGCGCGAGGAGATTCGCGAGCGCGTCCGTTCCGTCACCGGCATGAACTGCGTCATCGAACTGATACCGCCGCGCACCCTGCCGCGTACGTCGTCGGGCAAGCTCAGCCGTGCGAAGGCGCGCAATCTGTATCTGGCGGGCGAAATCAAACCCTATGACATCGCCGCGTGATTATTTGGACGATGCGAACGCTCCGCTAACCAGCGCATGTTAGCTGGGGGGCGTGAACGATCCCGCCCCGCCTCCCCCGTCGTCCCCTCAGGCCGCTGACCTGCGCACGAGCCGGCCATCGCTACCCACGTTGCCGTTCGCGGTCCTGCTCGGCCTGCGTGACGGCGACGATCCGGCGGACGCGGCGCGGTTTCGTGGCGAGCAGTTCGATTCGGTACGCCGCATCGGCCTTTGGATGGTCCTTGCCAATGCCGTGGCTGTCCTGCTCACCGACTGGATCTATGTCGGCGTCATCGGCGCGCCGACGCTGATCGCCTGGAGCCTGACGTCGGCGGTCGTGATGATCGTCGTCGCCGTGCGCGGGCTACGCAAGCACGATCATGCCAGGTCGGGCGCATCGCTGCGCCGGGTGCGGGGCGCGATGGCCAGCGCGTTGGCGATGGGCGCGATCTGGGCGATTCCCCCTTTGGCGTTCTGCCGCGACACAACGCATCATGTCGGTTTGTGGCTGATATTGACGGTCCTGATGATCGCGACCGCGATCGGCCTTGCGCCCCTCGCCCTCGCCGCAATGATCTTCATCGGCTCCGTCTGCGGCGCGGTCGCTGTCCGCTTCGCCCTCGGCGGGGACATCCCGCCGGCAGCGGCCGTGATGGTGACGGGCATGTTGCTGAGCGGCGTCTGCCTGTCGCGCACCGTCGCGTTGGCGACGATCCGTGCCGCCCGGCGAGCGCTGGAGGAGCGTGACGAGACCGTCAGCCTGCTGCTTCGCGATTTCGAGGATGGCGGCTCGGATTGGCTGTGGGAGACCGATGCCAACCGGCGCGTCGTTCGCGCCAACGCCCGCTTCGTCCGCGCCTGTGGCCTTGATCCTGGCGCGATCGACGGCATGCCGTTCGTACAGGTGCTCGCCGGCCCGGCTTGGGAAACGGGCGCCTTCGCCCCCGGCCTGCACAAACTGGCGGAAAAGCTGAAGGCGCGGGAAAGCTTTCGCGACCTGCGCCTGCCGGTCATCGTCGATGGCGAGGAACGCTGGTGGGATATCGCCGCATCGCCGCGGCTGGACGCGAGCGGCGCCTTCGCCGGCTTTCGCGGCGTCGGCTCCGACGTCACGGAACAGCGCGCCTCCGCCGACAAGATCAATCGCATGGCGCGCTACGACACGCTGACCGGCCTGCCCAATCGCATGATGCTGAACGAGACGCTCGTTCGCGCGGTGGCGGAGGCGGAGAAATGGGGCAACCGCTGCGCATTCATGATGCTCGACCTCGATCGGTTCAAGGCGGTGAACGATACGCTGGGCCACCCCATCGGTGACCGGCTGCTGCAGCGGGTCGGTGAACGGCTGGGCCAGTTGATGGGCGCGAACGAGATGTGCGGGCGGCTGGGCGGCGATGAATTCGCCGTCGTCGTGCGCGACGCCAATGATGTCGAAAGCGTCGAACGACTGGCGCGGCAGATCATCGAT
Organism: Sphingomonas sp.; assembly: GCA_035714425.1. Classification (GTDB taxonomy): domain Bacteria; phylum Pseudomonadota; class Alphaproteobacteria; order Sphingomonadales; family Sphingomonadaceae; genus Sphingomonas. The sequence goes on along the minus strand of DASTLZ010000110.1, from coordinate 3,067 downwards.
ACGCTGTCACGGCCCTATGACATCGACCAGCATACCCTGCACGTCGGCGCCAGCATCGGCATGGCCGTCGGCCCGCGCGACGGCCGGACCGCGGAAATGCTGATCCGTTCGGCCGATCTCGCGCTCTATCGCTCCAAGGATCAGGGCGGCGGCGTATTCCATGCGTACGAGCCGCGGCTGCATGCCCAGGCCGAAGAGCGCCGTTTGCTGGAAATGGCGCTGCGCACGGCGCTGGAGCGCGGCGAGATGCATCTGGCCTATCAGCCGGTGGTCGTGGCCGAAACCGGGGCGTTGACCGGGTTCGAAGCGCTGCTGCGCTGGACCCACCCCGAACTGGGAGTCATCAGCCCCGTCAAGTTCGTCGCGCTGGCCGAAGAGGCGCGGCTGATCGGCCCGATCGGCGAGTGGGTGCTGCGCACCGCGTGCGAGGAAGCGGCGCGGTGGCCATCGCATGTCCGCGTCGCGGTAAACGTATCGGCGGAACAGCTGCACGGCGCCAGTTTCGTCAACACCGTCACCTCCGCGCTGGCCAACAGCGGGCTTCCCGCGGACCGGCTCGAACTGGAAGTCACGGAAAGCGTTTTCATGCAGGGCTCGGGCGCGGTGAAGGTGCTGGAGCGCGTGCTCGACCTGGGCGTGCGGCTGAGCCTCGACGATTTCGGGACGGGCTATTCCTCCCTCGGCTATCTGTCGCGAACCCGCTTCAGCTCGATCAAGATCGACCGCAGTTTCGTGACTGCGGCGGCCACCGGCGTGCGCGAAGCCGTGGCGATCATCCGCGCCGTCGTCGCCCTGGCACGCAGCCTGGGCATGGCGACGACGGCCGAAGGAGTGGAAACCGAAACCGAACTGGCGATGGTCCGCGATTTCGGATGCAGCAAGGTGCAGGGTTATTATTACGGCCGCCCCCTGCCCGTCGGCGAAGCCCGCGCGCTCGCCTGCCGCGGTCAGAGCGAGGCGGCGGCAGCGTAGCGGCTGCAGGGGCGTGAGGGGCGGGTCCTAGCGCACGCGCACCCCGCCCTTGATGACTGCGACCGGTCGTTCCAGCAGGCGCACGTCCTTCGTCGGATCGCCATCGACCGCGACGATATCGCCATAGTCGCCGACCGCGATCGCGCCGACCTGACCCACCCGCCCGAGCGCCTGTGCGGCGTTGAGCGTGGCGGTGCGGATCGCTTCGATCGGGGTCATGCCCCATTCGACCATCTTGGCGAATTGCAGCGCGTTGGTGCCGTGCGGATAGACGCCGGCGTCGGTGCTGTAGATCATCCGCACGCCGGCAGCGTGCGCGGCGCGGAACGTCTCGCGCTGCTTGCGGCCGATCTCCCGCTCCTTCGCCAGGCTTTCGGGGAAGACGCCGTTCTTCGCCCCTTCCGACAGGATGTAATCGTCGTCGTAGATGTCCATGCCGAACCAGGCATTGCGCTGCTTGGCCAGACGAAAGCTCTCGGCATCCGCCAGACTGGCATGTTCGATCGTGTCGGCGCCCGCACGCAGCGCGGCGTTGATGCCGTCGGTGCCGTGGGCGTGGACCGCCACCTTCATGCCCAGCATATGCGCCTCGTCGACCGCGGCCTTGATCTCCTCGAACGTCATCTGTTGCGCACCGGCTGAATCGGTCTTCGACAATACGCCGCCGGTAACGCACAGCTTGATCGCCTCCGCGCCGAAATTGCGCATGGTGCGGACCAGCTTGCGATAATCCTCGGGCGTGTCGCCGATGCTCTTGTACGGCCCGGCGTCGGTGCGATTGGCTGAAAACGAGGGCGGGAAGGCGCCGGATTCGTCGCAATGTCCGCCGGTGGCGCCCAGCGCGAAACCCGCGGGCACGATACGCGGACCGGGCACATAGCCGCCCTCGATCCCCTGCTTCAGTCCGACGTCGCCGTACCAGCCGGCACCGACGTTGCGCACCGTGGTGAAGCCCGCCTCCAGCGTGCGCTTGGCATTGGCCACGCCGACGACTTCCCAGAAGCTGTCGGTATATTGCAGCACCTTGTACCCGGACAGCGTCGGATCGCTCGTCAGATGGACGTGCATGTCGATCAGGCCGGGCAGGATCGTGGCGCTCCCCAGATCGATCCGCTTGGCACCCGCGGGGATCACGGGCCGGGCAGCGCCGCGGGTGACGACGGAGACGATCCGGCCATCGGTGACGACGACGAGGGGATCGTCGAGCGTCCGTCCGCTTTCGACATCGACCATATGCGCAGCGGTGACGACCACCGTCTCCGCGGCGGCCGGCGTGGCGATGAAGGCGGCCGCGGCGAGCAGCAGCGCGCGCATCAGAAATGGATCGCCCGGCCGTACGCCGACAGGACGCTTTCGTGCATCATCTCGCTCAACGTCGGATGCGCGAACACCGTCTCCATCAATTCCGCTTCCGTCGTCTCCAACTGGCGCGCGACGACATAGCCCTGGATCAATTCGGTCACTTCCGCCCCCACCATATGCGCGCCCAGCAATTCGCCGGTCTTCGCGTCGAACACCGTCTTCACGAAACCTTCCGCTTCGCCCAGCGCGATCGCCTTGCCGTTGCCGATGAAGGGAAATTTACCGACCTTCAGTTCGTGGCCGGCTTCCTTGGCCTTCGCCTCGGTCATGCCCACGCTGGCGACCTGGGGGCGCGAATAGGTGCAGCCGGGAATGTTGCCCTTGTCCATCTGGTGCGGCGATCCGCCGGCCATCTTCTCCACCGCGATGATCCCCTCGTGGCTCGCCTTGTGCGCCAGCCACGGCGCGCCGGTCACGTCGCCGATCGCCCAGATGCCATCGACGTTGGTGCGCCCGTAACCGTCCGTCTTGATATGGCCGCGCTCGGTCTCCACGCCCAGCGCCTCCAGCCCGATATTCTCGGTGTTGGGGACGATGCCGATGGCGACGATGACGTGGCTGAAATCGGCCTCTATCACCTTACCGTCGGCGCCCTTGATCGCAGCCTTCACCCCCGGCGCACCGGTCGTCAGCTTTTCCAGGCCGGACTTCGCGAGGATCGTGATACCCTGCTTGGTCAGCGCCTTGTCCATGAAGGCGGATACTTCCTCGTCCTCGACGGGGAGGATGCGCG
>DASTLZ010000109.1:0-14700 GCA_035714425.1 Sphingomonas sp. | reverse complement strand
TCTGGATCAGGTGGATGCTGGTCGACTCCAGCGGCTCCAGAAAGCCGGAGGACAGGCCGATCGCAACGACGTTGCCGCGCCACGGCCTGCGCCGCGTGCCTGCCTTGAAGCGCAGCATGCGCGGGTCCGCCAGCGCCTCTCCATCGAGATTGGCGAGCAGGGTCGCCGCCGCTTCATCGTCGCTGATATGCTGGCTGGCATAGACATAGCCATTGCCGGTGCGATGCTGCAGGGGGATGCGCCACTGCCATCCCGCGGCTCGCGCGGTCGCGCGGGTATAGGGCGTGATGGCCGCAACCCGCGCGGAGGGCACCGCCACCGCGCGGTCGCACGGCAGCCAATGCGACCAATCCTCCAGCCGTTCGCCCATCGCGCCATCGATCAGCAGCGCCCGGAAACCCGAGCAATCGATGAACAGATCGCCCTCCAGCCGCTCACCCCGCTGGGTCGTCAGTGCGGTGACGAAGCCGGTGGTCGGATGGCGTTCGACATCGCGCAGCTTGCCTTCGATGCGGCGCACGCCGCGCGGCTCGCTGATCCGGCGCATGTAGCGCGCGTACAATCCGGCATCGAAATGATAGGCGTATCCCAGGGTGGACAGGATCGATCGCGCATCCTGGCTGGGCTTGGCGAACCGACCCTGCGCCGCGAGTACCGACGCCAGCGACAGCGCCGACAGGGGCACATCCAGCCCCTCCCCTCGTGCCTTCAGCCAGCGATGGTGAAAGGAAACGCCGGAAAGCGGGACGCCGATCTGGCCGAAAGGGTGGAAATATCGCTGATCCGGCGCGCCCCATCCGACGAACTCGATGCCCAGCTTGAACGTCGCCTTGGTCTCCGCCAGGAATTCCGGCTCGTCCAGACCGACCAGCTCGTTGAACCAGTGGATCGTCGGGATCGTCGCTTCACCGACGCCGACCGTGCCGATCTCTTCGGATTCTAGGAGCGCGACATCCAGCGCGGCCCCGAAATTGCGGGCGAGTGCCGCGGCCGTCATCCATCCGGCAGTGCCCCCACCAAGAATTACGACACGCTTCACTCGTTCGATCATGGTCATGAGGCCATGTTAGCCCCAGCGGAGGACGCATGCCATCGTTCGTGGAAACGGTAGCATGCGTGTCGGAGTGTGCTGGAGATCGGGCGAACCCTCGTGTACGGCCCGGGCAAGATGGGGGAGCGACGGGCATGAGCGGCGTTTTTCGGGGGCGGCGCGCGAATTGGGCGTTCGGTCTCGGCTGCTTGGCGGTCACCGCCGGGGTGCTGCTCCACATGCCGATGTTCGCGGACGCGCAGGGCATGGGTTACCGGATGGCCGGCATGGCGATGGACGCCAACATGCTGTGGGGCATGGCGCTGATCGTCGCCGGGGTGGCGATCGCCGGTTATGGCCTGCTTCCCGCCAGGCGTGACGCCGCGGCGGATGCCGCCGCGGTCGTCGTCGGCGCGGCTGAGGATGCGCCGCTCGGCACGGCCCATTGGCTGCTGATGGTCGTCCTGACCGTGGCGCTGGTCATCGACGTCATGAAGCCCGCCTCGCTCGGATTCACGGTGCCCGGCATGATCGCGGAATATGGCGTGCCAAAGCGCACCGTGTCGCTGGTGCCGTTCTTCGCGCTGGCGGGAACGGTCGTCGGTTCGGTGGTGTGGGGCGCGCTTGCCGATCTTTATGGTCGCAAGGCGTCGATCCTGTTGTCGGCGGTGATGTTCGTCGGCACATCGATCTGCGGGGCGATGCCGTCGCTCGCTTGGAATATCGCGATGTGCTTCATGATGGGTGCGGCCGCCGGCGGCATGCTGCCCGTGACCTATGCCCTGCTGGCCGAGACGATGCCGAACCGGCATCGCGGCTGGGCGCTGGTGCTGGTCGGCGGGTTGGGCGCGGTCGGGGGCTATTTCGCCGCGAGTGGCGCCTCCGCGATTCTCCAGCCGCTGTTCGGCTGGCGCGTGCTGTGGCTGATGAACCTGCCGACCGGATTGTTGCTGATCGCGCTGGGCGGCTTCATCCCCGAATCCGCCAGGTTCCTGCTGGCGCAGGGCCGCGATGCCGAAGCGGCCGTCGTGTTGCGCCGTTTCGGCGCCATCGCGAGGGCCGCAGTTCCGGCAAGCGTGCAGACCATGCCCGACGACACCCGGTCGACCGGCAGGCTGATCGCACTCAGCGTGGCGGCGCTCGCCTGGGGCCTCGTCAATTTCGGGCTGCTCTTGTGGCTGCCCGCGGAGCTGGTGGCGCGCGGCTTCAGCGTCGGCGGGTCGAGCCGCCTGCTCGCGCAATCCGCGCTCATCGCCTTTCCCACCGTCTTCATCGCGGCGGCGCTGTACAGCCGCTGGAGCACCAAATGGTCGCTGGCGCTATCGATCGGGGTGACGCTAGCCGGCCTGGCCAGCGTGCTGTTGCTGGGATCGGGCGATATTTCGCCGATCTTGCCGGTGGCGCTGCTGCTGGTAGGCTCCAACGCGCTGCTCGCGATCCTGCTGCCTTATGCTGCGGAGAGCTTTCCCCTGCGCGTTCGCGCACGGGCGACGGGATTGGTCGCGGCCTTTACCAAGGCGGGCGGCCTGCTCGCGCAGGCGCTGACGATCGCCGGACTGACGCCGACGATCGGGCACGGCGCCGCGTTGATCGCATTGCCCGCGCTCGCCGCGCTCGCGCTGGTCGCGCGATACGGCCGCGAAACGCGTGGTCGCGACTTGCAGGAGCTGGACGCCCCGCGCGTCCGGTCACCGTCTGACCGTCCGTAAAAAGTTGCGGACAGTCGTCGGGGCCTGCGGTGTTCATTGCGGGGACACAGTGGCGAATTATAGATCGGCGACGGTTTTGGGACGAAGGGGACGGACGATGCGCAGGTTCTGGCTTGGCCTGGCGGCAATGTGTGCGGTGGCGGGGGCGCCGCTTTCGGCGCAGGTGCGCACGATCGATCCCAACAGCCCCGTCGATGGCGACCTGACGGGGACTACGCCGGTGCCGCGCGCCACGCCGACACCGCGTGCGCCGGTTGAGGAACCCGCGCCCGCATCGCCGGCATCGCCCCCCCCGGTCGCGCCCGATCCGAACGCGCAGGCGGCCAATCGCGCCGCCGAGACGTACAAGCGCGACGATCTGATCGCAGCGGGCGAAGGCGTGTTCGGAAAAGGCGCCGCAGGGCTCGGCGGCCTCCTGGAACGCATCCTGAAGGAGCAGGGCCAGCCCAACGCCTATATCGCCGGGCGCGAGGCGTCCGGCGCGTTCGTGGTCGGGGTGCGCTATGGCTCGGGCGTGATGAGCCACAAGGTGGAAGGCGAACAGCCGGTCTATTGGACCGGCCCGTCGATCGGCTTCGACGTGGGCGGCGACGCCAACAAGGTCTTCGTGCTGGTCTACAATCTGTACGACACCGCCGACCTGTTTCACCGGTTCCCGGCGGCGGAGGGGCGGCTGTATCTGGTCGGCGGGTTCGCTGCGACATATCTGCGGCGCGGCAATACCGTACTGATCCCCGTGCGGCTGGGCGTCGGCTGGCGGGCCGGGGTGAACGTCGGGTACATGAAGTTCACCCGCAAGAGCCGCTGGCTGCCGTTCTAACTGCGCGGCCCCGCCATCAGCCGAAGTCGACCGCTTCGAAGCGGATCGGCCGGCCGGTGGCCTGGGCGGCGAGTTCGCCGTCCCACATCACCACGTCGCCGCGCACGATCGTGCCGATCGGCCGGCCCGCCATCGTCATGCCCGTGAACGGCGACCAGCCGCAGCGCGAGGCGAGCCACGACTGCTCGACGGTCCAGCGTGCTTTCAGGTCGACGATGCTGAAATCGGCGTCATAGCCTTTGGCGATCCGCCCCTTGCCGACGATGCCGAAGATGCGCTGTGCGCCCGCACTCGTCAGTTCGATCAGGCGTTGCAGGGTCATCCGGCCGTTCGCGACGTGATCGAGGAGCAGCGGCAGCAGCGTCTGCACGCCGGGCATGCCGCTGGGGGAATCGGGATAGGGCTTGGCCTTTTCCTCCAGCGTATGGGGTGCGTGGTCGGAGCCGATGACGTCGGGCACGCCCTGGTTCAGCCAATGCCACAGCCCGTCGCGGTGCGCGCCGGAGCGGATCGGCGGGTTCATCTGGGCCAGCGTGCCCAGTCGCGGATACGCCTCTTCACCCGCCAGCGTCAAATGCTGCGGCGTCACTTCGCAGCTGGCGATGTCCTTGTTCGCCCCCAACAATTCCAACTCGGCAGGCGTCGTCACGTGCAGGACATGGATGCGCCGCCGCGCCGCGCGGGCAAGCGCGAGGATGCGGCGCGTGGCCAGGATCGCGCTTTCGTCGTCGCGCCACACGGGGTGTGAGGCCGGATCGCCGGCGATCCGCTCCCCGGCACGCGCGTTCATCCGTGCTTCGTCCTCGGCATGGATGGCGACGCGGCGGTGGCCGGACGCGAGCACTTCGGCGAGACGCGCATCCTCGCTGACCAGCAGATCGCCGGTCGACGCGCCCATGAAGATCTTGACGCCCGCTGTCCCCGGCAAGCGCTCCAGCTCCGCCAGATCGCGCGCGTTGTGATTGGTCGCGCCGACGTAGAAAGCGTGGTCGCACCACATCCGGTCCTTCGCGCGCGTCAATTTGTCGGCGATCGCATCGGCGCTGTCGGTATTGGGCTTGGTATTGGGCATTTCGAAGACTGCGGTCACGCCGCCCAACACCGCGGCGCGCGCGCCCGACTCCAGGTCTTCCTTGTGGACCAGTCCGGGTTCGCGAAAATGGACCTGCGTGTCGATGACGCCGGGCAGGATATCGAGCCCGGTACAATCGACGGTCCGCTCCGCATCGCCGCCGACGCCGATGCCGACGATCCGCCCGTCCGACACGCCGATCGATGCCGCCACCGGGCCGCCGGGCAGATGGACGGTGCCGCCCTTCAACAACAGGTCGAACGTGGCCATCGGCTACCCTTTCGTGCGGACTGGCGCGTTCCTACCTTGCGGGGATGGACGATACCACCCCGCCCGCGACCATGCTGGCAGATCGCGCGCTCATCAGGCTGTCGGGCGCGGAGGTGCGCAATTTCCTGCAAGGGCTGGTCACGGTCGACACCACCGGGGCATTGCCGCGCTGGTCGGCGCTGCTGACGCCGCAGGGTAAGGCGCTGTTCGATTTCATCCTGTGGGGCGATGGCGACGACCTGCTGATCGACTGCGAACGCGCACAGGTCGATGCGCTGGCGAAGCGGCTGGCGATGTACCGTCTGCGGCGTCCGATCGTCATCGGGGCGGAGGACGCGCTGGCGGTGCATTGGTCGGCCGCGCCGGTCGACGGCGCTGCTCCCGATCCCAGGCTCGCGGCGCTGGGCTGGCGCTGGCTGGCCCCGGCGGGCGCCGCTACCGACGCCTGGCACCGGCACCGCCTGTCGCTGGGCGTGACGGAGGGCGTGGGCGAGCTGGGCAGCGGCGAGACGTTGTGGCTGGAATGCAATGCCGGCGAACTCGGCGGGGTCGATTACACCAAGGGCTGCTACGTCGGGCAGGAGAATACGGCACGGATGCATTACCGCGCCAAGGTGAACCGGCGCCTGATCGTCGAGCCGCTGGGCGAGCGGGACGAGCGGACGCGCGCGGTCTATCCCGATCTGGGGGTGATGGTGGCGCTTCGCCGGGTCGATGCGCTGGGCGACGCGATCCTGCCGACCTGGCTGGCGAGCGCGCTGAATTAACGGATCAGGCCGCCTGCGCGCTGCGCCGCGCGAGGCACGTGGCATAATGATCGACCAGGGCCTCGGCATGGTCGCGGTCGCTGCGCACGCGCGCGGCGGCGACCGCGGCGGCGCGGCGCAGCAACAGGCGGTCGCGCTCCAACAGCCGCAGGATCGCGTCCGCACACGCCGCCGCATCGCCCGCGAACGTCTCCGCGAATGGTGGCCGCGCCACTTCCGCGCTGCCACCCTCGTCGGGAACGATCAGCGGCGCGCCGGATGCGAGGGCTTCCGACACCACCAGGCCGAACGGTTCGCTGACCGATCCGTGGATATAAGCGTCGCAGCTGGCCATGATCGTGGCCAGCCGCACGCGATCGTAGACCGGGCGGAACAGGCGGATGTGCGGGCTTCCCGCGGTGCGCCGTTCCAGCGCGGCGGTGCCGACGCCCTGCCCGATCAAGACCAGCCCGACCGGCGCCTGCGTGCCCGCACGCGCGACCGCATCGACCACCATTTCCCAACGCTTTTCCGAATGATGCCGCCCGATGCCGACCAGCAGATGCGCATCCGCCGGCAGTCCGCATTGCGCCAGCAAGGCCGCACGCAGGCGTTCGTCGCGCAGATCGGGGGAGAAATGCTCGCGCTCGATCCCCAGCGTCATCGTGGCGTCGACGCGCACGCCGCGCGCATGCAGCCGCTTGGTCAGCGCCGGCCCGTTCGTGGCCACGGTATCGTATAGCGCGAGGAAGCTGTTCATGTAGCGATTGTACCAGGCGAAGGCGTCTTCGATCCGCTGCGGCGCGGCGATCCCCTCCAGCCAGCGCTTGGGATAGGCTTCGACATTGTCGTTATGCATGAAAAAGGATTTCAGCGCCTTGCCCCGCCACTGGCCGACGATCCAGGCCGGGCGCCACGGCGACGAACATTCGACGACATCGGGGTCCATCGCGTCGAGCAGGTCGGTGACCGGTGCGGCATCCCAGAACAGGCCGTAATTGGGATCGATCGGCATGCGCATCGATTTGACATAGACGATGCGGCCGCCGCCGGGCCGCTCCTCCACTTCGTCGCTGCGCCCCGGCGCGATGACGGTCAGGTCGTGGCCCATGTCGGCCAGAATGCCCATCTTGCGATCGATATAGGTGCGCACCCCGCCGCCGGCCGGGGTGTAGAATTCGTTGACGTCGACGATGCGCATCGGTGCGCTACTTGATCGGGGCGAAGCCGCCCAGGCCGCGCAGATACTGGACCTGGATGGTGACGACGGTGACGCCCGCCATGACGTCGACGATCGCGCCGGCCACCCTGGGCCGGGACCGGCCGATTTTGGCGTTGCTGACAAAGCCGGCGCCGTCGGACCAGAAGTTGAACTTGTTCTTGCCGTCGCGGTCGTGGGTGAACAGCAAGGCGTAGCGGCCCGGGCGGGGCACGCGGATGCACAAGGCGACGGGCCCGGATGCGGGCATCGCCGCGGTGACCCGGCGGAAAACCTTGCCTTCCTGGATGAGGTCGCGGTCGTCCTTCAGGAAATCCTGCTCGTTGGCCGGGTACAATTCCAGCTTCAGCCCGCCGGTGCGATCCTTCAGGCCGACGATGTTCGCCTGGATTGCCGGTCCCTCGCGCAAGCTGCAAGCCGCGGCGTCGCCTCCGAGCATCTGCGCCTGCACCGGCGCTGCCGACGACGCCAGTAGCAGTCCCGCGAACACGATATGCCGCGCCATCATGCGGATTTCCTTCGTGCCACGCCGTGCAGGGCGAACCCGACGATCAGGGCGACATGAACGAGCAGCGTCGATGCCGCGACGAAGGCGACCAGTTCGGACATCGCCTCGTCCTGCCCGATCAACAGGATCGCCAGGTTGGCGAAGATCAGATCCTTGTTGGGCACCAGCGGCAGGCGCGACACGAGCAGCCGGCCGGCACCCAGCAACAGCCATGTCGCCATCGCCACGCCCGGCAGGGCGAAATGCCACGCGAGCGCGATGAACACCGAGCCCAGCAGCAAGCGGACGCAATGGACGCCGAACACCCACCACAAGGTGCCCCGCGGCAGCGAAAACACGCGCTTCGAAAAGATCAGGAACGGCAGCGACATCGCAAAAGCGACGCCGGCGGAGCCGAGGACGGTACGAAACTGATCCGCGCTGAGCAGATTGTGCGCCAACGGCAGCGCGATGGCGACCATCGCGAGCGTGACGGCGTTACCGGCAATTGCCGACAGGATCGACACGTCCTTGACCGCACCGAACGGCGCCGCGACCATCGGCGCGTTGGCGCGTGCCCAGGCATAGAAATACGCTTCGCCCGAATAGCCCATCACCACGTCGTTCGCGACGCGTTTCTTGAGCAGTGCGACGAACCCGGCGGCGGGAATGGCCCACAAGCGGCGGAAGATGACGTAATCGAAGAACGGCGGCGCGAAATACAGGATGGCGAACGCGACGTAGAACGCCGGGCTGACCGGCGTCGCGCGTTGCAGACCCGCCAGGCCGGACCCGAGCAGCTCATGCGCCAGGCCGACGACCATCGCCACGCTGAACACCAGGCCGATGACTGCGGGCCAGCGGCTGCGCACAGTCTTGACGGGTTCGAGACCGGCCAGGTCCGACACCATTTCCAGGCCCCCCAGATCGGCCGACTGGGTAGAGGCCGACTGGGTAGAGGCCGACTGGGCAGAGATGGGGGTCACGGCGATCGGTCCCCCATTCTGCACGCGATCATCCATCCTTCCCGACGCAAGCGGGCAACCGCCGCCCGGCGACGCCCGGAATGACGCCGCGATGTGTTCGGATTATGTCCAACGTCGGCCCGTCGCGCGGCATCGACCGTCCTAGACCGACATCGGGTCAGGCCCGATCCGCCCGCTTTCGGAATCCAGCTCCGCAATCGCCGCCATATCCTCGTCGTCCAGCGTCAGATCGGCAGCGGCGAAATTGTCGGCCAGATGCTCCGCCGATCCCGCCTTGGGGATGACGGACAGGCCCAGCGCCAGATGCCAGGCGATCACCACCTGCGCCGGCGACCGGCCGTGCTTACCGGCGATGCGCACGATGGCGGGATCGCCGAGCACATCGCCCTGGCCCAGCGGGCTCCAGCTTTGGGTGACGATCCGGTTCTCGTCCATCCAACTGCGCAATTCGACCTGCTGAAAGCGCGGATGAAGTTCGATCTGGTTGACGGCGGGGACCACCCCGGTCGCGTCGATGATCCGTTCCATGTGCCGCGGCATGAAGTTCGATACCCCGATCGACCCGGCGAGGCCTGTCTCGCGCAAAGCGACCAGCCCTTTCCACGCATCGACATATTGCGCCTGCGCCGGGCACGGCCAATGGATCAGATACAGATCGACCGCATCGACACCCAGCAGCGCCAGGCTTTCGTTCAGCGCCGCTTCCGGATCGCCGTGACGATCGTTCCACAGCTTGGTCGTCAGGAACGCTTCGCTGCCGCGCACCCCTTCGCCGACGCCGCGTTCGTTATGATAGAATGCGGCGGTGTCGACCAGGCGAAACCCCGCGTCGAGACCGGCGCGCACCACGCTGGGCGCCTGGCCATCGGGGATCTGGTACGTGCCCATGCCCAGGGCGGGCATGCTGCGGCCGTCGTTCAACAGAATGTCGCTCATCGATAGCCAACCCTTTCGCGCGCTGCCGGTTCCGATTGACGCCCCCGCCATCCTCGCGCAATCGCAGCGGCCATGTTCGAAAAGATCCTGGGCGTCCTCGCCACGTTCACCATCTGGGTTATTTCCAGCGGCGGTTATGCCGGCATCGCGATCCTGATGGCGGTCGAGAGTGCGTGCATTCCCCTGCCCTCCGAGATCATCATGCCGTTCGCGGGCTATCTGGTATCGACCGGCCGCTTCGATCTGTATCTGGCCGCGACGGCGGGGGCGATCGGGTGCAACATCGGGTCGATCTTCGCCTATGAAGTCGGCAAGCGCGGCGGCCGGCCGGTGGCGGAGCGCTGGGGCCGATACCTGCTGATCGGCGCCGACGAGCTGGACAAGGCGGACCGGTTCTTCGCACGCTGGGGCAGCCTGGCGGTGCTGATCGGGCGGCTGCTGCCGGTGATCCGCTCGTTCATCGCCTTTCCGGCCGGGGTCGCGCGGATGCGGCTGGTGCCGTTCCACGTCTATACCTTCGTCGGATCGTGGCCGTGGTGCTTTGGCCTGGCGTGGGTCGGCATGAAGCTGGGCGACAAATGGGACAGCGATCCGCGCGTGAAGGCCGCGTTCCACCGCGCCGATCTGGCCATCGGCCTGGCCCTAGTCGCGCTGCTCGCCCTTTACATCTGGCACCGCGTCAACGGTATCAAGAAAAACCGCGCCTGAGCGCCAGCGCGCGCAGATCGTCGTCGCGGGTCGGCGCGAGCTTGGCGATGCGGCGCGCATAGGTCGCGACCAGGGCATCGCCGGCACGCTCGGGCGAACCGCTGTCGAACGGCGGCGCGGGATCGTATTCCAGGGCCAGCTGCACCGCGCGCGCATGCGCCTCTCCCCGCAGGTGCGCCATCAGGGTCAGCGCGAAATCGATGCCAGCCGTCACCCCGCCGCCGGTGATGCGGTTGCGGTCGATCACCACGCGCTCCGCGACCGGTTCCGCCCCGAACAGCGGCAGCATGTCGCGCTGCGCCCAATGGCAGCCGGCGCGATAGCCGCGCAGCAGGCCGGCCGCGCCGAGGATCAGCGAGCCGGTGCACACGCTGGTCGCCCAGGTCGCGCTGCCCCCGACCTGCTGAACCCACGCCATCGCTTCGTCATCCGCGATCACACCGTTCACGCCGAAGCCGCCGGGCACGCACAGGATGTCGGCGCGGGACACGTCCGCGAATGTCGCGGTCGGCAGGATCGCGAAGCCCGCGTCGGTCATCACCGGATCGCGCGTCTTCCACACCAAGTCGATCTTGGCATCGCCCAATCGCGACAGCACTTGCACAGGGCCGGTCAAGTCGAGCTGGGTGACGTCGGGGAACAGCAGGAACGCGAGGTGCAGCGGATCGGCCATGCGGATGTCCTTCGTCAGGCGGGTCGGTGAACGGTGCGCCGCGCGAGCCACCCGGCGGTCGGCACGGCGAGCAGCGCCCATCCAGCGAACCCGGCCCACGCGCTCCACCCCATCCATTCGCTGGGCAAGGTGCGAAGATCGCCGCGCAGGAAGCGCAATTCGAGGACGGCGCTCCACAGCGGAAAGCGGAAAGCGGGTGGAGCGAAGACCTCGGCGGCGGCGATCGCGGCATTGAGCGCGATCGAAATCGCCAGCAGCACCGCCAGCCCGATCCGCCCGGGCGCCGACGCCGTGTCCCAGCGCGTGGCGAGCCCCAAAGCGAGCAGCCCAGCCAGCGGCATGGCAAGGCGCGGCCCCGTGCTGTTGCCGCCTTCCCAATAGACATAAGCGGCGTTGACCAGCAGCACGACCGCGACGACCGCCGCCGCCATCACGCCCGTATCGCGCGTCCGCCGATCACGGATCAGCGCGGCCAGGCCAACCGGCGCGACCGCCAGTACCGGCGCCACCCAGATCAGCCCGCGGCGCGGCCCGGCGATGATTTCGAGCAGGACGTGGATGTCGGGGACGGTCAGCCCGAACAGGCCCTGGTTCATCCCTTCCCAACCGACGACCCCCTGATACCCCAAACGGAACGGCGTGCCGAACGCGATCAGGTTGTACGCGAGCAGCGGCAGCCCGGCGGCGGTGCCGGCAAGCAGGAAGGCGCCGGCCGCCGCCCATCGACCGGGCAACCGCCACAGCCGCCAGCACAGCCACACGCCGATGGCGCTGCCCGCCAGGATCGCCTGATGCTCGACAACCACCGACCAGCCCAGCGCCGCGCCCGCCAAAGCGGCATAGCCGGGCCGCGCATGCCCGCGCGTCGCGCGCAAGCCGGCCCAGGCGGCGATGACGTACAGGGCCGCCACCGGGGCATGGCCGAACAGCGTCGTCGACCAGCCCCAGATCGGCGTGCCCAGCGCATAGCCCATGCTGGCGAACAGCGCGGCGCGCGCACCGGCGCCCAGCGCCATCGCCAAATCGAACAACAGCACGGCCGCCAGTGCGGTCAGCAGCGCCGGCCCGGTCGCCACCGCGATACGCGTGCGCAGACGCAGATAACGGCCGAGGCCGGGATCGCCGAAGACCTTGGGGTGAAACGCCGCGCGATCCCCACCGACCGCATCCGCCAGCGCGACCGAGGGCAGCGCCATCAGGGTCATGCCCGGCGCCTTGTCGAGATAGGTGTGCGACCCGAACCGCGCTTTGTCGATCGTCAGGTCGGCATATTCGTCGATGGTCGCGTCGCCATCCTCGACCAGGCTGACCGCCGCGTACATCCGCGTCGCGGTGTTGGCGTTCCATTCCCACGATCCGAACCACGCACAACTGAACCACACCAGCGCGAACAGCACACATGCAAAACGGCGGTCGAGACAGCGCTCTGGCATTCCGTCAGCCGAACAGCCAATGGCCGAGCAGGCGATCGCAGATGCGCCCCAGCAGCCAGTGCCGCCCCGTCCCCCACGCAGACAGCAGCATCGTCGGGGTCAGCGCCAGCGCGACCGCGATGGTGGCGAGGGGGAGCCACACCAGCATCGGCACCTCCGCCCAACGCGCCCGGCCGCGGATCAGCGCGGTCAGGATGGCGATGCCGAGGACGATGGCGCCGTCCAACAGGATCTTTTCATAGCGATCGGCGCGCAGCGGCTTCGCCGACGCAGCCGGCCCGTCGATCGCTGTGGCCATCTGCTCCCTCCCCCCGGACGCTCGCGACTTCGCGCAGATGCTTCGCGCAGATGCTTCGCGCTGGCAAGTCGCCAATTGCAGGCGCGTGCCGGCGCCTTCCGTCAGCGCGCTATTGGCCGGCTTCCTCGGCTTGCTTGCGCGCCGCATTCTCGCGCCGGCTGTCGCGCATGCGCTGCGTCATGCAGCCGGTCTGGCCACCGGCGCCGATCGGCGAGCAGCTGCCGATGCCGTTGGTGCCGACGCCGGTGTCCAGCGTGGCCTGAGCCTTCGCCGCCCAGCTTTCGTTCTGCGGCGTCACCTGAAATTCGCGCAATTCCTTGGGCACGCGGAATTGCTCCTGCGCGCTACGGCGGACGCACACGACGATTTCGTTCCCCGAGGTGTCGGTGGGACAACGCTCGTTGCCGTACAGCACGACGACACCGTTGACCGGCGCGCTTTTCGAGATTTCCCCGGGAATGTCGATCGGCTTGCGAGCCGGGCCCGCCGGGCCGACGGTCTGCGCCACGGCGGGCGCAGCGGCGGTGATTACAAAGGCCAGCAGGAACAGCGTCCTCATCGTCATATCCTCTTTGGCCTAGATACGTTTGGCAGTGGCGATGGCGACCTTGCAGCCCAGCCGGATCAGCCCGCTCAGCACCGGATAGGCGATCGCATTCTCCGCGCCTGCGGCCAGCGCGTGATCGCGGTGTTCCAGTTCTTCGGCCTGGAAATCGGCGATGGCGGCCGACAATTCGGGATCGCTGTCGCCCAACTCGTCCAGCTGTTCCGAATAATGCTTGTCGATCTCGGTCTCCACCGCCGCGGTGCAGGCCATCGCCGCATCCGGGCCGATCGCGGCGGTCACCGCGCCGAGCGCGAAGCCGGCGACATCCCACAGCGGCTGGAGCAAGGTCGGCCGCACGCCGCGCTTGGCCATCATGGCATCGAAGAACGCGCGGTGGCGTTCCTCCTGCACCGCCATGTGGTGGATCGCGCGCGATGCAGGGTGGCGATCGCCCAGCACCGCCAATTGGCCGGCATAGATGCGCGTCGCGCCGAATTCGCCAGCCTGATCGACGCGGATCATCGCATCCGTGGCGCGCTTCGCATCGCCGGGCCGCCAAGTCTGGGTCATCGTCCACGCCCCAATTGCCAGAGGATCACGCCGGCGCCGCCCAGCGACAGGATCGCGTTGAACCCGGCGAGCGAGATGCCGCCGACGCTCCACTGCGCCGCGTCGCAGCGCACCATCGGCGCGTGCAACAGTGCGTCGAGCCGGGCCGCAGCGTCCAGCCCCGCCATCGAGACGGTGGAGGTGCAGGCGGTGAAGCCGTTCCACCAATGATATTCGACGCCCGCGTGCAGCACGCCGATGACGCCGCTCGCCGCAATCAGCAGCGCCGCCAGCGCCACCAGCACGCGCGCCGGCCGCAGCGGCACGAAGAACGCCAGCACCGCCGGGACCAGTGCGGCATAATGCGGCCAGCGCTGCCAATGACACATCTCGCACGGATACAGCCCGCCGATCAGCTGAAAGCCCCAGGCGCCGGCCAGCAACGCCGTGGGCAGCAGCAGCGCGATCAGGCGGGCACGCGTGAAATGGCGATTCACTTGATCGGCGGCTTCGTCGCGGCAGCAACCTGCGCCGGGCCACCCAGCCGCGCGACCGTCTTCAGCGCATAATAGAGCTGGAAATCCTCGATGCCCTGCTTCTTCAGCTGCTCCGGAGTCTGCGCAAAGCGCGGATCGCCCTTCGCATCCTCCTCGATCACCGAATTGTCCGCCTTCACTTCGTTGATGAGGTGGCGGCGCAGGTCGGCTTCGCGGAACACCGGCCGCGCCTTGTAATCGGCGTCGCTGATCTGCGGCACGCGGATATCAGGTTCGATGCCGCCTTCCTGCACCGATCGGCCCGACGGCGTGTAATAGCGCGCCGTCGTCAGCCTGAGCGCGGTCTGCGGCCCCAGTTCCAGCAGCGTCTGCACCGATCCCTTGCCGAAGCTGCGCTCGCCCATCACCAGCCCGCGGTGATGATCCTGCAACGCGCCGGCGACGATCTCGCTGGCCGATGCGGTGCCGGCGTTGGTCAGCACGACGACGGGCAGGCCCTTGGCATCGTCGCCGGGCTTGGCATAATAGCGATCGATGTCGGTCTTCTCGCGCCCGCGCTGCGACACGATCTCGCCGCGGTCCAGGAACGCGTCGCTGACCGCGATCGCCTGCGTCAGCAAGCCGCCGCCATTGTCGCGCAGATCGACCACATAGCCCAGCGGCTTATGCCCCAGCGCACGGTCGATCGCGCGGATCGCGTCGCGGGTGTCGGCGCCGGTG
>DASTLZ010000108.1:0-7064 GCA_035714425.1 Sphingomonas sp. | reverse complement strand
CATCGGCCAGATCGGTCGCGCCCATGTTCGCCGCCGCCCCGCGCAGCGCATGGGCGACTTGGTGCGCTTCCTGAACCTCGCCGCGGCGCAGGGCTTCGCGGATCGCGATGGGCTCGCTCGCCGCTTCGCGCCCGATCATCGCGATCAGCGATTGCAGCATCGCCTCGCCCAATTGCCCGCGCAATTCGTCCAGCCGCACGGGATCGATCGGCGCGCGCGCGTCCTCGGTCTGCAAAGCGTCGGTCGGGGTCCCGCCGGCCTGGAAAGCGCCGGCCTGAAAAGCATCGGCCTGGGCCGGATCGGTCTGGGCCAGGTCGGTCTGGGCCGCGTCGCTCCGGAACGGTTCGATCCCGGCCAGCATTGCTTCCAGCCGCGGCACGTCGATCGGCTTGGTCAGGAAATCGGTCAGCCCGATCGCGTCGTAGAACCGCCGCCGTTCGGGCAAGGCATCGGCCGTCAGCGCGACGATCGGGATCGCCGCGACCGGCCCCTCCAGCGCGCGGATCGCCCGCGTCGCCGCCACGCCGTCCATCACCGGCATCTGCATATCCATCAACACCAGATCATAGTCGCCGCCGCCGACTTCGACCACTGCCGACCGGCCATCGCCGACACACGTGATGCCATGCCCCAGCCGTTCCAGCAAAGCGTGCAGCAGCAGCTGGTTCACCCTGTTATCCTCGACCACCAGCACGCGCAGCCGCTTGCCCGACGCGGCGGGCTGTACCGGCCCGGCGTCCGCCGCCGGCGCAGCCGCTGCCGCTGCCACGCCGTCCGGCAGGATCAGCTCGCACCAGAACATGGCGCCGCCTTCGGGCCGCGGCTCCGCGCCGATCTCGCCGCCCATCGCACTCACCAGCCGCTTGCTGATCGTCAGGCCCAGGCCGGTTCCGCCGAACCGCCGCGTCGTCGATTCATCGGCCTGCACGAACGGCGCGAACAGGTGCTCGGCGTCAGCCTGGTCGATCCCGATGCCGATGCCGATGCCGGTGTCGGCGACGCACAGCCGCCAGCGGGTATGCCCATCACCGACGGGCGCGCCGGACAGCGTGACGTCGATCCGCCCTTCGCCCGTGAACTTCACCGCATTGCCGATCAGGTTCGACAGCACTTGCCGGATGCGCGTCGGATCGCCGCGCACCGCCGCGCCCCCGGCCGGCACATCGGCCGCCAGCAGCACGCCCTTGGCCGATGCCGCGCCGGAAAACAGGTCGACGACACCGCGCGCCGTCGTGCCCAGATCGAATTCGACGCTTTCCAGGGTCAGCGTGCCCGCATCGATCTTGCTGTAATCCAGCACGTCGTCCAGCACCGTCATCAACGACTTGGTCGATTGCTCCAGCGTGTCGAAGAACAGGTCGCGCTGTTCGGGGCGGGGGTCGGCGCGCAACAGGTCCAGCATCCCCAGCACGCCGGTCATCGGCGTGCGCACTTCGTGGCTCATCGTCGCCAGAAACGTCGCCTGCGCCGCCGCCGCCGCTTCCGCGGCCTTGCGCGCCTCGCGCAATTCGGCTTCCGCGGCGATCTGCGCGGTCACGTCCCGCCATACCGAGACGGTGCAGGTCTCGCCCCGATAGGGGGCCAGGCGCGACGCGATCTCCATCCAGCCGATCGATCCGTCGGCGCGACGCAGGGGAAAGCGCATCGACACCACCTCGCCGTCGGGCAGTTCGGCCAGGCGTTCGCGGTGTGCCTCGATCTGCGCATGCTCCTCTCCCGGCGCGAAATCCCGCGGTTGCCGGCCGATCATGTCGGCGGCGTCATAGCCCAGGATGGTGCGCGCCGACGGGGACATGAACACGAACCGGTCGTCGGCATCCTGTAGCGAGATCATGTCGCTTGCCTGATCGGTGATGAGGCGAAAGCGCGCCTCGCTTTCGCGCAATTGCGCCTGCGCCTCGACTTGGTCGGTCGTGTCCTGGATCACGCCGAACAGGCCGATGACGGAGCCGTCGGGCGCGATTTCGGCGCGTCCGCGCGACACGACATGGCGCAGGCCACCGTCGGTGCGCACGATCCGCGCACCGAAATCGAAATCGCCCCCGGTGGCCAATGCGCCGCCGACCAGCCCGCCCACCCGCTCGCGATCATCGGGATGATAGGAGTGGATCGCGGTGGCCAGCGCGGGCGAAAACCCCGCCGGGCGGCCGTGCATCGCGCACACCGCGTCGGACCAGACGACCGCTTCGCTCGCCACGTCCAGCCGCCAATGGCCGATCCCGCCCACCGTCTCGGCCATCAGCAGCAGCCGGTGGCTTTCGCGCAGGCCCGCGGCGATGCGGCTGGCGTTCTTCTCCGCGTCCGCGCGGCGCGATCCGTCGCGCACGCTGCACACCACGCCGGCCGCGTCGCCGGTATCGGGATCGCGGATCAGCCGGTACGTCGCTTCCAGCGGCACGTAATGGCCCTGCTTGTGGCGCTGGCGATAGGTCGCGGTCGCTTCGGGGCCGCCATGCAGCAGGGAATAGCACGCCGCGATCGTCACGTTGCGGTCGTCGGGATGGATTTCGCCCGCCGGCGTGTGGCCGATCATCTCTTCGGGTTCGTATCCCAACAGCGATCGGCTGGCCGGCGAGACATAGCTGCGCACCCCGTCCAGCCCCAGCCGGACGATCATGTCGCTGCAATTCTCCGCCAGCAACTGGTACAGGTGTTCGCTGTCGGCGCGCGCGGCCTGCGCCTGCTTGCGCGTGGTGATGTCGTGCAGCGTGCCATAGGTGCCGACCACCCGGCCGCGCACGTCGGTCAGCAGGTGGCTGCGCACCGAGGCCCAGCGCTGCGTCCCGTCGCCGTGGCGATAGCGCAGCTCCTGATGGCATTGGTCGATCTCGCGCGCATACAAGGGCGCGATCCGCGCCAGCGCGAGGCCGCGATCCTCCGCGGCGATGATCCGCAGGAACGACTGGCCGATCTCCCCCGCCGCATCGGTCCCGGTCACCAGCGTCCATGCGGGATTGAGGTACGTCCAGCGTCCCTTCACGTCGGTTTCGAAGATCACTTCGCGCGACCGCTCGATCATGCGGCGGTGGCGGCGGTCGTCGGCGGCGCGTGTTCCCGCCTGCGCCGCACGCGCGGCAAAGGCGACGGCCAGGATCAGCAGGACGATGTGCGCACCATAATGGGCCAGTGTCTCCGCCACGCCCGTAAACGGTGCGGATGCACCGTGCGCCACGATCATGACGATCAGCGCGCCGGCAAAGGCATAGGCGATCGCCCCCGACAGCCAGCGGTCGTGCCGCAGCATCGACGCACGGCCCCCGCCACGCGAAAGGCCCATCCGCGAAAGGCCGGTCCGCGAAAAGCGGCGTACGGCAGCGCCGCGTGACGAGGGGAGAATTTGATCCATTATTGTTTCATCATAGCCGCGGCCCGTGACGATCTCGACAACTCCGATGATATTTGGCGCCGCCGGCGGCACTCTTTGTGATGATGGAACCCGCGGGAGCACCGCTCCGGATCACATCCATTTCGCGGCGGGACCTGCCGCCAAAATTCGGCAACCCTTCGGGAACTGGCGAAACCCCGCCGCCGGAGCCTAGGTTCACGCCACGATCAGGGAGAATACATCATCGACCGTCGGCATTTCATCGCTGCCACCGGCGCCACCTTCACCGCCGCCCCCCGCCTGGCGCCGCTTCGGGCCAGGCGGGCGCAGCCGCGCGAGGTGGAGCGCGATTGCACGCAAGCCGGGCAGGCAGGCAGCTACAAGGTCGGCCACATGGCCTGGACGCGCGCGCAACAAAGCGCAGCCGGCACTGGGATCGCGCTTCGATATCAAGCAGTTCCACGACATCCTGAAGGAAGGCGCGATGCCGCTCCCCGTCGTGGAACGCGGCGCCGCCGAACGTATCGCCGCGATGAACCTTCTACCCAAAGGACATGCGCAAAGTTTTAGGCCCTTTCGCCGGGCCGCGTGGCATGCCAGACAGCGCTGCCATGTTGCTCGTCAAAGACTGATCTTTCCCATGCGCGTCATCATTGCCGACGATCATCCTATGTGCCGCGAAGCGGCGCGGATATCGTTGCTTGCCGCCGCGCCCGATGCCGAACCGATATTGGTCAGCTCGATCGGCGAAGTCTTCGTCCACGCGCGCGACGCCGCACTCGTCATCCTCGATCTGTGGCTGCCCGACAGCCGCGGCTTGGTGACGCTGGTCGACGTCGCGCGCGCCGCGCCGGACACCGTGATCCTGGTCGTCAGCGGCTCCGAACAGCCCGATATCGAACGACAGGTCGCCGCCCGCGCCGCCGCCGGCTTCGTGTCGAAGGCCGCCCCGCTCGAAGACCTGATCGCCGCGATCCGCGCGGTGTCGGCGGGCGAACGCTGGTTCTCGCAAACGTGGGACGATGCCCCGGCACCGGCCGACGCGCTCGATCGCCTCGCCTCGCTCAGCGTCGCGGAACGCCGGGTGATGAACGCGATGCGTGGCGGCCAGTTGAACAAGCAGATCGCCTACGAACTCGACCTGTCCGAAATAACCGTCAAGCAACATGTTAAGGCGATTTTGCGCAAGCTGAACGTCATCAACCGGACACAGGCCGTGCTGGCCTTTCACGCCGCCGAACAAGGCCGCGACTATGGTCACCCTAACGAGTGATGGCGCCGCCGCCGACTCCGGGTTATCCAGCATCCAGGCGTAGCGGTCTCCCTGAACAGTCGCCATTGTCAGATCCGCAATGCGAGCAGGTCGGGGAGAGCTACAATGCTCTCCCCGATTTCGCACGCCCCCCCGCCCCCGAACCGCTTCTCGACACCGTTCGCCTTGCCGCGCTCGAAGATGCGCTGGGGCCCGCCCAAGTCGCGGCGCTGCTGGCGATGCTGGCCGATTCCACCCGCGACGCGCTGTTCGCGGCGGATCGGATGATCGCGGCCGGCGATCTCGCGGGCGCCGCACGCGAAGGCCATTCGCTGAAGGGTGCCGCGCTCGCCGTCGGCGCGGCCCGATTGACCCAGGCCGCACGCGCGCTGGAGGCGATCGCGTCGTCTGGCGATGCACCGGCAATCCTGCACCGCTTGCGCGACACCGCCGGCGCGACGATCGACGCGATCGAGGCGAGGGCGTCGCACCTGCGCGGCCGCCCGAGTAGCTGAAAAACTGGCCCGGTCACGCGCAACGGCGCGTTTCCAAACGGCTCCCCTCACTTCTGCTTGGTATACAGATACGCTGCCAGATCGCGCGCGTCGCGCTCGCCGATACCCTGATCGGGCATGCCGTTGCCCGGAATCACCCGTTGCGGATGGCGCAGCCACAGCACCATCGCGGCGGGCGTATTGGGCAGGCGCCCGGCGATATGCGCGCGCACCGCGATGCCGTCCAGCGCGGGTCCGACGCCGCCGTCCGCCCCGGCATGGCCGCGCACCCGGTGGCACCCGCCGCACCCGAACCGGTCGAACGCCGCTTCCCCCGCCGTCACGTCGCCCCCGGTGATCGCCTCCGCATTGGTCCGCCCCAGTTGCGCGTCCTGATGTTTCAGGACGGCATAGGCCACCGGCGCCGACGCACTACCTAGCCCCATCAGGATCAGGACGAGGCGCAGGCTAGAGGGCATCGGCGGTCCTTCGGGTTTCCCCACCGCGCAGCAAGGCGCGCACCAGCACCAGCGCCGCGACGGCATGGACGACGCCGCCGGGCACCCACATGATCGCCCCCGCCAATTGCTGGTCCTCCACCGGCGACAGCCCGAACGGCGCCATCCCCAGCCGTGCATAGCCGGCGTACCAGGGGCTGGCCGACACCGCCATCAACGCCCCCAGCGCGCCCGTCACGATCGACGTCGCGAACAGGCACAGCGCCGCGGTCGCTCCCGAACTGTGCGAGGCGGTGCCGGCCCGCTCCCGCGCCAGCCCCAGCCCCTGCCCCCGCCCCCGCCCCAGCATCGCGGTCCAGAACAGCAGCGCACTGATGACGAAACTCAGGTGCTGCACC
The DNA here is from genome assembly GCA_035714425.1 of Sphingomonas sp. GTDB lineage: Bacteria > Pseudomonadota > Alphaproteobacteria > Sphingomonadales > Sphingomonadaceae > Sphingomonas. The sequence continues at coordinate 1,137 of DASTLZ010000108.1, read as the reverse complement.
GCATGCCAGCTCTCGCTGGCCAGCGCGCGATCGAACAGCGCGGGCGCATGCCACAGCCACAGCGCCGCCGCCTGGATGACGGTCGCGGTCACGCACCCCGTCGCCTGAGCGAACGGCACCGCCAGCGCTTGTGCCACATTCCCCAGCACGCGCCGCCCACCGCCCGGAAACGCCCACAGCATCATCGCCATCGGCCGCCCCAGCACCAGCAGCGGCGCGGCGACGATCATCAGCATCTCGTGCTCGATCATGTGCATCGTGAACGATCGCTCGCCCGCTTCGTGCAGCGGCGACACCAGGGCCGCGACCAGCGCGAGCCACCCCAGCCCGAACGAAGCCGCCGCCCGGTCCAGCCGCACGCGCCCGCGCTGCGACCGGGCGCGCAACCGCCGCCAGCCGATCGTATAGAGGATCAGCGACAGCGCGGTCGGCACCGCGATCCACGCATCCCACGTCCATCCCGGCGCATCATGCTCATGTCCCGCATGCGCCAACGCCGGCGCGGCTATGCACAGCGCGACCGCGGCGACGACGACCCTCAGCGCACGCATGGCGGCACGATCATTGTCGCGAGCGTCTGGAACGCGATCGCCAGCGCGAACACCCCCGCCACCCCGCACGCCACCTTCGCCAGCCACGGCCGCGCCCGCGCGCCCTCAGCGTCGTCACCCCGCGCGATCGGCCAGGCCACCACCACCGCCGCGCCGCACGCGATCAGCGCCGCCGCACCCCATGCCGGCCCCAGCCACGCGCCCACCGCGGCGCACGCCGGCCGCAACGCGCTGCCCAGCCCATATTCGAACGTCATCCACGCCAGCGGCGGGATCGCCAGCGCGATCCACGGCCGCACCCGCTCTGCGCGCGGGGGCTGCGGACTGCTCATGTCATTCGCGCCAGCCAATAGACCAGGCCATAGATCGGCAGCCACGCCAGGATCACGAAGTTCCAGTAATTGGCGTTGTCGCACACGTCGGCGAACTGGTCGTCGCCGACGTCGTGGGTGTACAGCCACGCCGCCTGCACCGCGGTGTCGCCCAAGTCGGTGATGACGTGGCTGGTGTGCAGCACCATCAGCAGCCAGACGACCGAGCCATAGGCATCGGTGTCCCAGCGGATATTCAGATGCTGCAATTCGAT
>DASTLZ010000107.1:0-12785 GCA_035714425.1 Sphingomonas sp. | reverse complement strand
GGCGCGGACGTCAACGCGTTCTTCGGCATCGCCACATCGGTCATCGCGGTCGGCACCGGGGTAAAGGTCTATAACTGGCTGTTCACGATGTACGGCGGGCGCATCCGGTTCCACGTGCCGATGATGTGGGCGGTGGCGTTCATGTGTACGTTCGTGATCGGCGGCATGACCGGCGTGTTGCTGGCGGTGCCGCCGGCCGATTTCCAGCTGCACAATTCGGTGTTCCTGGTCGCGCATTTCCACAACGTCATCATCGGCGGCGTATTGTTCGGCGCCTTTGCCGGTTTCACCTATTGGTTTCCCAAGATGTTCCGGTTCCAGCTGGACGAGACCTGGGGCAAGCGCGCGTTCTGGCTGTGGGTGGTCGGCTTCTACGTCGCGTTCATGCCGCTGTATGTCCTGGGCCTGATGGGGATGACGCGCCGGCTGCAACGCTATGACGTGCCGGCGTGGCATCCGTGGCTGCTGGTCGCAGGGTTCGGTGCGCTCCTGGTGCTGGGCGGGATCGTCTGCCAGATCGTGACATTGTACGTCAGCATCCGCGATCGCGAACGGCTGCGCGATACCACGGGCGATCCGTGGGACGGGCGCTCGCTGGAATGGATCACCGCATCGCCGCCGCCGGTGTTCAACTTCGCGGTGTTGCCCGACGTGACCGGCGAGGAAGCATATTGGAGCGTGAAATCCACCGCCCGTGAGAACCGGCGCCTGAGCGAGCGGCCGGACTATGTCGACATCGAAATGCCGCGCAATTCGCCCACCGGCGTCGTCTGCGCCTTCTTCGCGACCGCGATGGGCTTTGCGCTGATCTGGCACATCTGGTGGCTGGTCGCCCTTGGCTTCGTCGGCGCGTGGGCGACGTTCGTCGCCTTCGCCTGGCGCGACGAAGCCGAGTATGAAATCCCGGCCGCTGACGTCGAACGCCGCGACCGTACGCGCCGCGAAGGCAAGGCGCGGCTGCTCGACCTGCCACCGGACGCGCGGGCATGAGCGGGCACGGCACCACGCATGGCCACAGCACGCAGGGCGATCCCTATGCGCTGGGCCGCGGCGATACGCCGACGAGCGAGCGGGGGCCGGCGCCGAAGCGGATCATCGTGTCCTATGGCTTCTGGATATTCCTGCTGTCGGACTTCATCATGTTCGCGGCGTTCTTCGCGGCCTATGCGGTGCTGGTGCGCGAGACCGCGGGCGGGCCGGCGGGGCGCGACGTGTTCGAACTGCCGCTGGTCGCCGCGGAGACCGCGATCCTGCTGCTGTCGTCCTTCGCATGCGGGATGGCGGGGATCGCGGCCAATGTGCGCAACGCGTTGTGGTTTCAGGTCGCGATGGCGGCGACGGCGGTGCTGGGCGCCGCGTTCCTGGCGCTGGAAGTATATGAATTCGCGCATCTGATCGGCCAAGGCGCGGGGCCGCAGCGCAGCGCGTTCCTGTCCGGCTTCTTCGCGCTGGTCGGGTGCCACGGCCTGCACGTCACGCTCGGGCTGTTGTGGCTGACGACGATGATGGCGCAGGTGTGGGCAAAGGGTTTCCGTGAGGACATCGTGCGGCGGATCACGTGCTTCGCGCTGTTCTGGCACGCGCTGGACATCATCTGGGTCGCGCTGTTCACCGTCGTCTATCTGCTGGGGTCGGGCGCATGAACAAGGACGATTTCGGCCGCGAGGACCGCGCGCCGGGCGAAGAGAACGACGATCGCGAGATCGCCGAACAGGTCCGCGGCTATGTCGTCGGGCTGGTCGCTGCCGGACTGCTGACGGCGGCGTCCTTCTACGTCGCGCGCAGCGGCATCATCTGGACGCCGGGCGTGGCGGTGGCCCTGATCGCGCTGGCGATCGGCCAGATGGGCGTCCATCTGGTCTTCTTCCTCCACGTCACCAGCGGCCCCGACAACACCAACAACGTCCTGGCGCTGGCGTTCGGGGTGCTGATCGTCGTGCTGGTGTTCTTCGGATCAATCTGGATCATGGCGCACCTGAACCACAATGTGATGGGCATGGACGCGATGATGGACGCGCAGAGATAGACTGGGCGGGCTACGGTAGCGCTGTCGTGATCCCCCGGGTCATCGCGACTTCGTTATTACGCCTGTCCACCCGCAGGATCAGCGTTGCATCCCCGTCGGGGGTGCGAAGTTCGAAGCCGGCGGCGTCGTGCCAGCCGTCGCCGTGCAGGGGTTCGCCCTGCAAATCGCGCCAGTCGCCGGCTTTCAGGAACGCGGGGTCGGCGAAATGGGTGGCGGCGCGGAAGGTGGCGAGGGTGGCGACGAAGTCTTCGAGGGCGGTGTCGCGGTTGGCCCAGTCGAGCCAGGTCGTTTCGTTGTCCTGCGCATAGGCGTTGTTGTTGCCGCCTTGGGTGCGGCCGAATTCGTCGCCGGCGCACAGCATGATCGTGCCTTTGCTGGCGAAGAGCGTGGCGAGCAGGGCGCGGACGTCGGCCTGGCGGCGGGCGCATATGGCTTCGTCTTCGGTGGGGCCTTCGACGCCGGCGTTCCAGCTGATCTCGCCGCCGTGGCCGTCGCGATTGTGCTCGCCGTTGGCATGGTTGTGGCGGGTTGCGTAGGCGACCGTGTCGGCGAGGGTGAAGCCATCGTGCGCGGCGACGAAGCCGATGCTGCGCGTGGCGGGCCCGGTGAAGATGTCCGACGAGCCGGTCATGCGTGTTGCCAGCGTGCCCGCGTCACCGTCTCCACGCCAGAACCGGCGGACGTCGTCGCGGTAAAGATCGTTCCATTCCAGCCAGTTGCCGGGAAATTGCCCAAGCCGGTAACCGCCGGGGCCGATGTCCCAGGGCTCGGCGATCATGATGCGATTCGCGAGCAGGGGATCGGTGGCGATTTCCCGAAAGATCGGCGCATCGGGATCGAAGCCGGGGCCGCGCGCCATGACGGGGGCGAGATCGAAGCGGAAGCCGTCGACGCCGAGCGCGGCGAAATGGCGCAAGGTCGCCAGCGCCAGCGCGCGGACTTCGGGACGGGCGAAGTCGAAGGTGTTGCCGCAACCTGTGTCGTTTATCAGGGACTTATCGGCATCGCGGGCATACCATCCGTCGGGGTCGAGGCCGCGGAAGGACAGGGTGGGGCCGTCCACGTCGCTCTCGCCGCTGTGGTTGAACACCAGGTCGAGGATGACGCCGATGCCTCCGCGGCGGAGTGCGGCGACGGTGTCGCGCAGTTCGGCGACGCCGCCGGGAACGAGGCCGGGGTCGAGGGCCATCGGGACGACGGGGTTGTAGCCCCAGGCGTTGCGCAAGCCCAAGGGGGCCAGATGGCGTTCGTCGATCCAGGCGGTGATCGGCATCAGTTCGACCGCTGCGACGCCTATCCGCTTGAGATGCTTGACGATCTCCGGGTGGGCGAGGGCCGAGAGCGTGCCGCGCTGCGTGTCGGGGACGGCGGGGTGGCGCATGGTAAAGCCGCGGACGTTGAGTTCGTAGATCAGGCCGCCGGGGGTGAAAAGCGAGGGTTGTGAAGCCTTTAGCGGGATGGAGGCGGGCACGAGGGCGCGGGGTACGAGGGCGGTGGTGTCTTCGCCGGGCTGGCCGAGGCGGGGGTCGTAGGTGAAGCGGCGGTCGAGTTCGACGGCATGGGGATCGACCAGGAGCTTGGCGGGATCGTGGCTGGTGCGATAGCCGTAAGCCGCGCCCGCGCCGACGCCGGGCACGTCGGCGTGCCACGTCGCGCCTTGGCAAGTCATTGATATGCGGCGTTCTTCATCGCCGTCGAACAGGCAGAGCCATACCGCAGCGGCGCTGGATCGGACGCTGAAACGGGTGCCTGTGGGGTGAACCTGCGCGCCGTTCACGTCACGACGTCGGGGCGGGTGCGGGCGGTGTGGCGGACGATGCCGGCGATGGCGTCGGCGGCGGCGGCGATGTCGGCGAGCATCGCGTTGGTGTCCTCATCCAGGTTATCTACCGAGAATCGTTCGAGATAAACCCGCAGCGTCGCGCCGCTCGTGCCGGTGCCGGAAAGGCGGAAGACGACGCGGCTGCCGCCTTCGAACAGGATGCGGACGCCCTGGTTGCGGCTGATCGAGCCGTCGGTGGGATCTTCGTAAGAAAAATCGTCCGCCTTTTCAACGACCAGGCCGTCGAAGCGCTGGCCGGGGAGGGTCGGCAGCTTGCCGCGCAATTGGGCCATCAATGCGTCGGCGCGGTCGGTCTCCACCGCTTCGTAATCGTGGCGGGCGTAATAATTGCGCCCGAATTTTTCGAAATGTTCACGCGCGATCGCGTCGACCGACTGTTTTTTTGCGGAAATCACGTTCAGCCACAGCAAAACGGCCCAAATTCCGTCTTTTTCACGCACGTGATCCGAACCGGTGCCCGCACTCTCCTCGCCGCAGATCGTGGCCATGCCGGCGTCGAGCAGATTGCCGAAGAACTTCCAGCCGGTCGGCGTTTCATAGGCCGGGATGCCGAGCGCCGCCGCGACCCGGTCCGCCGCCGCGCTGGTCGGCATCGACCGCGCGATCCCCTTCAGCCCGGCGCGATAGCCGGGGGCGAGATGGGCGTTGGCGGCGAGTATCGCCAGGCTGTCCGACGGGGTGATGAAGCGGCCGCGGCCGATGATGAGGTTGCGGTCGCCGTCGCCGTCCGAGGCGGCGCCGAAATCGGGCGCGTCGGGGGCCATCATGGTGGCGTAGAGTTCGTGGGCGTGGACCAGATTGGGATCGGGATGGTGGCCGCCGAAATCGGGCAGCGGAATGCCGTTGCGCACGGTGCCGGCCGCGAAGCCCAAGCGGCGTTCGAGGATTTCGATCGCATAGGGGCCGGTGACCGCGCTCATCGCGTCGAACGCCATCGTCAGATTGGCGGCGCGGATCGCGTCGAAATCGAACAGCGTTTCCATCAGCGCGGCGTAATCGGCGACGGAATCGACGGTCTCGACCGGCATGCCGCCGACGTCGATCGTGCCGAGCGCGTCGAGATCGACATCGGCGGCGTCGACGGTCAGCCAGCGATCGATCGTGGTCGTGCGCGCCTGGATAGCGTCGGTGATCTTTTCCGGGGCCGGGCCGCCGTTGGCGATGTTGTACTTGATCCCGAAATCCTCGTCCGGGCCGCCGGGATTGTGGCTGGCCGACAGGATCAGCCCGCCGATCGCGCCGCGCTTGCGGATCAGGTGGCTGGCGGCGGGGGTGGAGAGGATGCCGCCCTGGCCGACGATGACGCGGCCGAAACCGTTCGCGGCGGCCATGCGGATCGCGACTTGAATGACTTCGCGGTTGAGGAAGCGGCCGTCGCCGCCGACGACCAGCGTCGCGCCGGCCTTGTCGTCGACCACGTCGAACACCGACTGGATGAAGTTTTCCGCATAATTGGGCTGCTGGAACACGCGCACTTTCTTGCGCAGGCCGGACGTGCCGGGTTTCTGATCGGTATAGGGGTCGGTCGGTACGGTTCGGATCATGATGTCACCAGGCTGCGATAGAGGTCGGCGTACCGGCGGCCGCTGCGGCCCCAGGAGAAATCGGCGCGCATGCCGTTGCGCTGGAGCGTGGCCCAGGCCGGCGTGGCATGAAGCGACACCGCGCGGCGCAATGCGCGGGTGAGGGCATCGCGGGTGACGCCGTCGAAGACGATGCCGGTCGCGACACCCGCGGCGAGTGCCGCGTCGTTGGCGTCGATGACGGTATCGGCCAGGCCACCGGTGCGCGCGACCAAGGGCACGCAGCCGTAGGCGAGGCCGTACAATTGGGTCAGCCCGCAGGGTTCGAAGCGCGACGGGATCAGGATCGCGTCGGCGCCCCCCTGAAGCAGATGCGACAGGGGTTCGTCATAGCCGATGCGGATGCCGATGCGGCCGGGATGGCGCGCGGCGGATTGCAGGAACAGCGATTCCAGCGCGGCGTCGCCCGAGCCGAGCAGCGCGAGCCGTGCGCCCATGCCGACCAGATCGTCGAGCATTTCGGCCAGCACGTCCATGCCCTTTTGCCAGGTCAGGCGGCTGACGACGGTGAGCAGCGGGCCGTCGCCGGCGTCCAGCCCGAAGGCGCGTTCGACGGCGCGCGTGTTGGCGCGGCGGCGGGCGAGCGTGCGGACGGAATAAGTCTGCGCCAGTGCGGTATCGGTGTCCGGGTTCCAGACCGCGGGATCGATGCCGTTGACGATGCCGGACACCCGCGCGCTGCGCGCCGCGACCAATCCTTCGAGGCCCATGCCGAATTCGGGGCGGAGGATTTCCTGGGCATAGGTCGGGCTGACGGTGGTGATCGCGTCGGCGGCTTCGAGGCCGGCCTTCAGGAAGCCGACGCCGCCATAATATTCGACGCCGTCGACCGCGAAGGCGGATGGGGGCAGCGCGAGATCGGGGAAGATGCGCGCATCGTAGCGGCCCTGAAAGGCGATGTTGTGGACGGTGACGACGCTGGCCGCTGCTTTACCGGGGCCGGGGGCGAAGCGCAGATAGGCGGGCGCCATCGCCGCCTGCCAATCATGGGCGTGGACGACGGCATAGTCATGGCCGGCGACGGCGCCCGAGCCGAGATCGGCCGCCGCGCGCGCAAAGACGGCGAAGCGGTGCCAATTGTCGGGCCAGTCCTGACCGGCCGGCCCCGCATACGGCCCGCCGTCGCGCGCGAACAGATCGGGCGCGTCGAGGATCAGCAGCGCGAGCCCGGCGATATCGGCGCGGAGCAGGCGGGCCGGCACGCCCAGCAGATCGGCCCACCGGTGGACGACCTTGGCCCCTTTTGCAGCGCGCAGCACGGCCGGGTAGCCAGGCAGCAGGGTGGTCGCGGTGACGCCGTGCGGCGCCAGCGCGGCGGGCAGCGCGCCGACGACATCGGCCAGCCCGCCCGTCTTGACGAGCGGATAGGCCTCCGACGCCACCGAAAGGACGTTGAGCGTCATCCGTGGAATCAGCCGACGAGCCGGTCGATCATCGGCTGCGTCACCAGGCAGATGCCCTTGTCGGTGCGGCGGAAGCGGGCGGTGTCGAGCGCGGCGTCTTCGCCGATCACCAGCCCGTCGGGGATCACGACGCCGCGATCGAGGATGACGCGGCTGAGCCGTGCGCCGCGGCCGATGTGGCAATGGGGCAGCACGACGGCTTCGTCGAGCATGGCGAAGCTATGCGCGCGCACGCCGGTCGACAGCAGGCTGCGATGGATGGCGGCGCCCGAGATGATGCAATCGCCCGCAACCAGACTGGACACCGCCGACCCGCGGCGCCCGTCGACGTCGTGGACGAATTTTGCGGGCGGCGTGATTTCCGAATAGGTCCACAGCGGCCAGCTGCGATCGTACAGATCGAGCTGCGGCACCACGTCGGTGAGGTCGATATTGCCCTCCCAATAGGCGTCCAGCGTGCCGACGTCGCGCCAATAGGCGCCGGGTTCGTCGGCCGATCGCACGCAGCTGGCGCCGAAGCGGTGCGCCACCGCCTTGCCGTGCTTCACGAGATAGGGGATCAGATCCTTGCCGAAATCGCGGTCCGACCCCGGCGTATCGGCATCGCGGCGCAATTGTTCGATCAGGAATTTGGTCGAGAAGACATAGATGCCGAGCGACGCGAGCGCGATATCGGGATTGCCGGGGATCGCGGGCGGATCGGCGGGCTTTTCGACGAAATCGACGATGCGATCGTTGGCGTCGACGTGCATCACGCCGAAGCCGACCGCCTCCATCCGCGGCACTTCCATGCACGCGACGGTGACATCGGCACCGTCGTTGCAATGTTGTTGCAGCATGATCTCGTAATCCATCTTGTAGATGTGGTCGCCCGCCAGGATGACCATGAATTCGGGATCGTAGCTCTCGATGATGTCGATGTTCTGGTAGACCGCGTCGGCGGTGCCTTCATACCATTGGAATTCGCTGACCCGCTGCGACGCGGGCAGGATATCGAAGCTTTCGTTGCGTTCGGGGCGCAGGAAATTCCAGCCGCGCTGAAGATGGCGGATCAGGCTGTGCGCCTTGTACTGCGTCGCCACGCCGATGCGGCGGATGCCGGAATTGATCGCGTTCGACAAAGCGAAGTCGATGATCCGGCTCTTGCCGCCGAAATACACCGCCGGCTTGGCCCGCACGTCCGTCATCTCGAACAGGCGGCTGCCCCGGCCGCCGGCCAGCACATAGGCCATTGCGTCGCGCGCAAGCGGCTGTCCACGGCGATGGTCCATCATCTCTCTCCTCCTTGCGGGTTTACCCGTCATATTCCAGCATGATCGTCGCGAGCGGGGGCAGCGCGACCCAGGCGCCGCCGTCGATCGCATCGACGCCGCCGAGATTGCCGAGGCCCGATCCGCGATAGTCGTGCGCGTCCGAATTCAGGATTTCCGCCCAGCGCCCGTCATAGGGCAGGGGCAGGCGATACGGCGCGCGCGCGACCGGGGTCATGTTGCACACGATGGCGATCGGCGGCGCGCCGGGTGCCTTGCGCAGCCAGGCGAAGACGCAGTGATCGGCATCGTCGACGACCAGCCATTCGAACCCCTCGCCTTCGCAATCGCGGGCGTGGAGCGCGGGCTTGGCGGCGTAGAGATGATTCAGGTCGCGGACCAGGCGGCGGACGCCTTCGTGATTGCCGGACGCGCGCAGAGGCCAGTCGAGCGCGCGATCCTCCGCCCATTCGCGGCGCTGGGCGAATTCCTGGCCCATGAACAGCAGCTTCTTGCCGGGATAGCCCCACATCATCGCGTAATAGGCGCGCAGATTGGCGAATTTCTGCCAATCGTCGCCCGCCATCTTTTCGAGCAGCGAGCCTTTTCCGTGGACGACTTCGTCGTGGCTCAAAGGGAGGACGAAATTCTCGGAGAACGCGTACGTCAGGCCGAAGGTGATCTCGTCATGGTGGTGGCGGCGATGCACGGGTTCGCGCGCCATATATTGGAGCGTGTCGTGCATGAAACCCATGTTCCATTTGAACCCGAAGCCCAGCCCGCCGGCATGGACCGGAGCGGACACGCCGGGCCATGACGTCGATTCTTCCGCCACCGTGAACACGCCGGGGTGTTCGGCGTAGACGGCGGTGTTCATCGCGCGGAGGAAATCGACCGCTTCCCAATTTTCCCGGCCACCGGTTTCGTTGGGAATCCATTGATCGGCCGCGCGCGAATAATCGCGGTAGAGCATCGAGGCGACCGCATCGACGCGCAGGCCGTCGACGTGATAGCGTTCCGCCCAGAACAGCGCGTTGTTCACCAGGAACGACGCGACTTCGCGGCGGCCGAAATTGTAGATCGCGGTGTTCCAATCGGGGTGGAAGCCCAGCCGCGGGTCTTCGTGTTCGTACAGCGCGGTGCCGTCGAACCGGGCCAGCCCGAACGTGTCGGTGGGGAAATGCGCCGGCACCCAATCGACCAGCACGCCGATGCCGGCGCGGTGCGCCCCGTCGACGAAGCGCGCGAAACCCTCGACATCGCCGAAGCGGGCGGACGGCGCATACAGCCCGGTCGCCTGATAGCCCCAGCTGGGATCATAGGGATGTTCGCTGACCGGCATGAATTCGATGTGGGTGAAGCCCAGATCGACGACATAGGGGATCAGCCGGTCGGCCAGCGCATCCCATGTCAGGAACCAGCCGTCGGCATCACGGTCCCACGAGCCGGGATGGACTTCGTAGATCGAGATCGGCACGCGGCGGGGATCGACGGCCCGCCAATGCGCGCGGTGCGCGTCGTCGCCCCACACGTGGGCGGGCGGGGCCGTGGTGATCGACGCGGTGGCGGGGCGCAATTCGGTGCCGAAGGCGAAGGGATCGGCCTTTAGCGGCAACGCCTGTCCGTCGACGCCGGTGATCGCGAATTTATAGGCGCGGCCGGTATCGACATCGGGGAGGAAGATTTCCCAGACGCCGACGTCGGCGCGCTTGCGCATGGCGTGACGGCGGGCATCCCAATCGTTGAAATCGCCCACCACCGCGACGCGCGCGGCATTGGGTGCCCAGACCGCGAAGTGCGTGCCGGTGGCGCCTTCGTGCGAAATCCGGTGCGCGCCCATCTTGTCGTGGAGGCGCAGATGGGTGCCCTGGGCCATCAGCACGTCGTCGACCGGGCCGAGCACGGGGCCGAAGCTGTAGGGCTCGCTCACCTGCCATGCGTGGCCGGCGGCATGGGCGTGATACCGCAAGGGCTGGGGCGGGCCGGCGACGATCCCTTCGAACAGGCCGGCGGGATCGACGCGGTCGAGCGACCCGAGCGTGGTGCCCGCGAGGTCGCACGCCGCCAGCATCTCCGCGCCCGGCACGAACGCGCGGACGAACGTGCCGGTCGGTCCGGCATGGGGGCCGAGCAGCGAAAAGGGGTCGGCGTGGCGCCCGGCGAGCAGGGCTTCGATGGCGCCACGCGGCGGTTTCACATGACGCCCCAGATATCGCGCGCATATTCCGATATCGTGCGATCCGACGAGAACCAGCCCATCTTCGCGACATTGCGGATCGCGGTGGCGTTCCAGCCTTTCGCGTCCTGCCACAGGCCGTCGACATGGCGCTGCGCGGCGGCATAGGCATCGAAATCGGCGGCGACCATGAACCAGTCGTGATCGTACAGGCCGGCCATCAGCCCCTTGTACCGGTTCGGATCGTCGGGGGAGAACACGCCGCTGGCGATGGCATCGACCGCCTGGCGCAATTCCGGCGAGCCTTCGATCACGCTGCGCGGTTCGTAGCCGGCGGCGCGGCGCGCCTCCACCTCGTCCGCGGTCATGCCGAAGATGACGATGTTCTGCGCGCCGACATGGTCGCGGATTTCGACGTTGGCGCCGTCGAGCGTGCCGATGGTCAGCGCGCCGTTCAGCGCGAATTTCATGTTGCCGGTGCCCGATGCCTCCATGCCCGCGGTCGAAATCTGTTCGGACAGATCGGCCGCGGGGATGATCTTTTCCGCCAGCGACACGTTGTAATTGGGCGCGAACGCGACCTTGAGCAGCGGACCGACGGAGGGGTCGGCGTTGACCCGGCGGGCGACGTCGTTGGCCAGCTTTATGATGAGCTTGGCATTGTGATAGCTCGATGCCGCCTTGCCGGCGAACAGCTTCACCCGCGGCGTCCATTCGCGTTCGGGGTGGCGGCGGATCTGATCGTAGAGCGCCACCGTCTCGATGATGTTGAGCAGCTGGCGCTTGTATTCGTGGATACGCTTGATCTGCACGTCGAACAGCGCGTCGGGATCGATCCTGAGGCTCATCGCCTCGCGAAGGTGTTGCGACAGAGCCACCTTGTTCGAACGCTTCACCGCGGCGAAACGCTCCGCGAAGGCGGCGTCGTCGGCGAACGGCAGCAGATCGACGAGGCGATCGGTGTCGTCGAGGAAGGCCGGGCCGATTGCGTCCAGCACCAGCGCGGTCAGGCCGGGGTTGCATTCCTGCAACCAGCGGCGCGGGGTGATGCCGTTGGTCTTGTTGTTGATCCGCGTCGGAAACTGGCGGTGGAGATCGGCGAACACCGTCTGCTTCATCAGATCGGTGTGCAACCCGGCCACGCCGTTGACGCTGTGCGAGCCGACGAACGCCAGATTGGCCATGCGTACCCGCCGCTCGCCGCCTTCGTCGATCAGGCTGATCGCGGAGATCGCGCGATCATCGGTGCCGCCGCGCCGCGCCTCGCGCAGCAGCTTGGCGTTGATCGCATAGACCAATTGCATGTGGCGCGGCAGCAGCCGTTCGAACAGCGGCAGCGGCCAGCTTTCCAGCGCTTCGGGCAGCAACGTGTGATTGGTATAGCCGAACGTCGCCTGGGTGATCCCCCACGCTTCGTCGAAGCCGATGTCGTGATGGTCCATCAGCAGGCGCATCAGTTCGGCCACCGACACCGCGGGATGGGTATCGTTGAGCTGGATCGCGGCTTTATCCGGCAGGGTGCGGATGTCGCCGAAATACTGGACGTGGCGGCGCACGATGTCCTGGATCGACGCGGACGAGAAGAAATATTCCTGCCGCAGCCGCAATTCCTGGCCGTTCGCGGTCGAATCCGCGGGGTACAGGACGCGCACCAGCGTCTCCGCCTTCAGCTGTCCCGACAGCGCACGCGAATAATCGCCGGCGTTGAACGCATCGAGGCGGATCGGATCGAAGGCGCGCGCGGTCCACAGGCGCAGCGTGTTCACCCGCTTGCCGCGCCAGCCGACGACGGGCGTGTCGACCGCCAGCGCCTCTACCGCTTCGGCGGGTTTCCAGTGGATCGCGCCGTCTTCGGTGCCGATCACTTCGCCGCCGAAGCCGACGAAATAGGCGCTTTCGCGGCGTTCGAATTCCCACGGATTGCCATGCGCCAGCCAGTTTTCCGGCAATTCGACCTGCCAGCCGTCGTCGATCCGCTGGCGGAACATGCCGTTCACATAGCGGATGCCATAGCCGTAAGCGGGCAGATCGAGGCTGGCGAGGCTTTCCATGAAGCAGGCCGCCAGCCGCCCGAGGCCGCCGTTGCCGAGTGCCGCATCGGGTTCGATCTCCTCGATCTCGGCCAGGTCGACGCCCAGCGTCTTGAGCGCGGCGGAGACTTCGGCGGTGCGGCCCAGATTGGCGATGGCGTCGCGCAGCAGGCGGCCGATCAGGAATTCCAGGCTGAGATAATAGACCCGCTTCGCACCGGCGGCATGCGCCTGACGCGTCGATTCCATCCAGCGATCGATGATGTCGTTACGGATCGTCAGGATCGTCGCGGCCAGCCAATCGTGCGGACGCGCGGCCTGCGCATCCTTGCCGATGCGGTGGGCGAGCGTATCGAGAATGTCGGCGGCAAGCTGGTTCGGGGACGCATCGTCGGTGGCGCGGTCTGGCGCTATGGTCTGGCTGGTCACGATCGCTCCGTCATGTTCGGGACAGGTGTAATCTAATCAAGCGGC
>DASTLZ010000106.1:0-5370 GCA_035714425.1 Sphingomonas sp. | reverse complement strand
ATGCCGTCGTCCTCCGACGGGAACGGCGCGTCGGCGGTGGGGCTGAGGATGGTGTCCGAAATGCCCTGATACATTAGCGGCCGCCCCGTGGGGTTGGGGGCCAGGCCCATCATCTTCTGGAGCAGGTCGCCGTGCGTGCCGTACACCGATCCGTCGAGCCATTGCCACGCGCGCGGCAGGGGCGCCAGCACGTCGGCCGCGGCGAAGTCCACCGTCCCTTCGGCCTTGCCCGCCGCCAGCAATTGCGCCCGTGCGCGCAGCGGCGCCTCGACTTCGGCCCAGCGCTCGATCGCCTCCTGAAGCGTCGCGGCGATGTCGTCCACCGGCAGGGCATGCGCGTGGTCGACCGATACGATCGCCAGGCATCCGTCGCGCGTGCCATCGGCTAGGGTCGCGAGCTTCATGTCCGGTCCGTCTCCTGAAATCCGGGCATCGCCGGGTATGAGGTCGTCATAACGCGCGCGCCACCAATGTCGTCAGGTCGCCGTCGTGGCGAAAGCCCAGCGCGTCGGCGGCGGCGGTGGTCAACGGCGGCTGGCGGCCGAATTGCGCGTCCAGCACCGGCTCCGGCGCGTAATCGATCCGGGTCGGGCTGTCGGGCCAGCGCGCGTGGCATGCCGCGATCAGTTCGTCGAAGCGCACGTTCTGCGCGGGCAGAGTGAACGCGCGCCGCGCCCCGATCCGGTCGCGCGGCAGGATGCCGGCATGCAGCAGCGCGTCGATGCAGGCCGGCACCGACAACAGCCATGTGGTGCCGTCGGGCGATACCGGCAGGGTCAGGTCGGCACCTTCGCCGAACACTTCGAACATGCGGTTCAGGAACGCCGATTTCATCCGCACGTCGGCACCGGGTTTGACGACGATGCCGGGCAGGCGCAGCGCCAGGCCGTCGATCCGTCCGCGCGCGCTCATCTGTTCGACCGCGATCTCGATCATCGCCTTTTGCGCGCCATAGACCATCGTCGGGTTCGCGCGCGTGTCGTCGTCGACCCGCGCGGGCCACGGCGCGCTGAACACCGCGATCGAACTGGCGAAGACGACGCGCGGCGGCGCGCCGGCATCCTGCACCGCGTCCAGCAGGTCCAGCGTCGCGTCGATGTTGACCCGCCGCGCCAGCAACGGATCGGCTTCCGCCGCACCGCCCAGCACGCCGCCGATGTGATAGAGGATATCGCAACCGTCGCCCAGCATCGCCGCGCGCACGCCTGCGTCGCCGAAGTCGCCGGGCACGGCGCGCAGCCGCGGGTCCGCGGGCGCCGCCTGCAAGCTCAGGTCGTTGATCGAGATCCGATCGCCCGCGAACGCTGGCGCCGCCAGCAGGGCGGCGACCAGCCGGCTGCCGACGAAGCCACCCGCGCCCGTCACCACCACATGCCGGCCGTGCGGCGTCATGGGTGGACTTCCTCCATCACGCGCCCGCCGACCACGACCGGCGCGGCCTCGATCAGGATGAAGGCGACGCGCGTGATCTCGGTCTCGGACGGGTTGCGCCACAAATGATTGGTGCCGCGCTGGACGACGATGTCGCCCGCCGCAAGGTCGACGACTTCGCCGCCGTCCAGCGTCAGTTCCAGCCGGCCGGAAATGACGACGCCGTAATCGATCGAAAACGTGCGGTGCATCGGCGAAGGCTTGCCCGGCACCATGTCGACGATGCGGATCACCGACCCGCCCTTGATGAGGCCCTGGGTCACCGCGCCGTCGGTGCCGGCGTTCAGATCGGCGGGAACGCTGGGTGTCTGCCACACCGTCTGGAACGCGGCATCGCCGCTGGGGATCATCGTCGGGGTCAGCGTGTCGATGCTGTGGACGATGGATTTGCCGGCATCGTCATGCGTGGTGACGACGCGGCGAAAACTCTTGAAGTCCGGGATGATGGCCATGATCGTCATTCCTGTCAGGCGGTGGGCCGGTTGAACTGCTCGGCGATCCAGTCGGCGATATAGTCGCGACCGACCGTGCCGTTGTCGGCGCCGCAATGCTCGACTTCGAAATCCTTGGGCGTGAAGATGCGCAGGTCACGGCGCGCCGCATTGACCGCTTGCTCGTATGATCGGTGGGCGTATTCGACCGGGATCTGGCGGTCGCCCTCCCCATGCGTCACCAGGAACGGCACCGCGATCTTTTCGACCACGCCGTCCAGGCACATCGCGGGGGCCCAGGCCATGAAGCTGTCGATGTCGGGCGAACCGAACACCCACATCACATGGTCCCAATAATGCGGCACCGGATTCTCACCCTCGCGCATGCGCCGGCGTTGCTGCATCTCGCCCCAGTCGTGATTGGCGCCCTGCACCGCGCACAGCGCGAAGCGCGGTTCGAACGCGGCGGCGCGCGGCGCGTAATAGCCGCCCAGCGACAGGCCGAACATGCCGATCCGCGCCGGATCGACATCGTCGCGGGTCAGCAGATAATCGAACGCGGGCGTGGCCCAGCGTTCCGATTCGTGCGTGCCGTGCAACCCGCGCAGCCGCAGCGCTTCACCGGTGCCGGGCTGGTCGACCAGCAGCGTCGATATGCCGCGGCGCGCGAACGCCTGCGCCAGGCCGTTGCCAAAGATCTGCTCCTTCATGCTGTCCAGCCCGTTGCAGCTGACGATACACGGTGCCGGGCCGTCGGCGGTGGCGGGCGCGCGGACGAACAGCGCCGGATAGGACGAATCGCCATAAGGGATATCCACGAACTCGACCGCAGCGCCGTCCAGCGCGACGAACCGGCGAAAGGCGTCAAGCCCGGCGCGATAGGCGGCCCAGCGCGGCGCGTAATCGCGCGACTGGAGCCGTTCGGCGCTCAGGTAATAGCCGCTCGCGCGGAACAGCTTCTGCGCTGCCGACCAATGTCGTCCGGCCGCTTCGTCGACGTCGGCATTCGCCACCACCTGATCGGCGACCGCGATCCAGCTGTCGAAGAATTGCGCGCTGCCCGCGTCCGCACCTTGCGCGGCGGCGTCGCGAATCGGGCGGCACGCGGCATCCACCTCGCCATGATTGCCGCCGCCGATCAGCGCCAGGTTGACGCCCAGGTTCCATATATAGCTGCCGGGAAAGGGTTCAAACATGCCGCGAGTGTGCCATCGCCGGCCCGGTTCCAAAATCCGCGTTTTTCAAGCTGCCGTCCTCCCCTGTCGCTGCGCCTCGTGGTCCCGACGCGATCGCTCGTTCTGTAACGTGCCGTCAAGGTAGATGCAAGCGCATGCATCCACGGAGGGCGCGGCCACGGGAGTTTCACCGGCCGTCGCCGCGGGCAGGACCTTGACAGCGTCGGCCAGCGCCGCCAGTGCAATCGCTTGCATCGGTGGCGCTAGCCGGCGCTGGGGACGATCAATTCGATGCGCAAGATCATGCCACCGACGTGCCCGTGCTGCCCGCACTGGCATTCGGCGTGCCGCCGCGACCTCGCGATGTGCCGCCGGATGTGGGGGCAATGATGGCTTTCATGATTGGGATACACGCATGACACTCGATCGGTATTTCGGCCTGGCCGGCAAGACCGTGCTGCTCACCGGCGCGACCAAGGGCATCGGCCTGGCGATGGCGCATGCCTTCAGCGAAGCCGGCGCGAACATGGTATTGGCCAGCAACGAGGGCGCGGAGTGTCTCGCGCTCGCCGCCGATCTTGCGTCGGCGATCGGCGTCCCCACCGACGTCACCGATCGCGCGCAGCTGGCCGCGCTGGTCGATGCGGCGGAGGCGCGGTTCGGTGGCATCGACGTGCTGCTGTGCAACGCGGGGATCGCCGGGCCGTGGGGGCCGATGGCGGACGTCTCCGACGCCGATCGTGCCGCGCTGTTCGCGATCAACCTGGAACACCCGCTGCACCTGGCCAACCTCGTCGCGCCCAGGCTGGCGGCGCGCGGCGGCGGCAGCATCGTGCTGACCGCGTCGATCGCCGGCATGCGCGGCAACAAGGGCGTCGGCATGTACGGCCTGACCAAGGCGGCGCTGATCCAGCTGGCGCGCAACCTGGCGGTGGAATGGGGGCCGCAGGGGGTGCGCGCGAACGCCATCGCACCGGGCGTGATCGCGACCAGTTGGGCCAAGAACATCCTGTCGGACCCGCAGGCCAGCGCGCACCGCCTGTCGCTCACCCCGCTGCGCCGGATCGGCGAGCCGTGGGAAGTCGCCGCCACCGCCTTGTTCCTCGCCGGCCCCGGCGCGGGGTTCATCACCGGGCAGGTCCTTGCGGTCGATGGCGGTACGATCATCGGCGACGGCAACTGATGCCGTTCCTGCGCAATTGCTGGCACATTGCCTGCTGGAGCGAAGCCGTCGCGGCGGGCGACGGCATCGCGCGCACGATCATGGGCCTGCCCATCCTGCTCCACCGTCGCGATACGGCACCACCGTCGAACAGGCGGGGGAGGCGCTGACGGTCAAGCGCTACCTGCGCGACGGGCCGCCCCCGGCGTTCACGACCGGCTGTTCCGGGGCGACGGCGCGCCCATCGCCGCGATGCAGGCGATGCCCGCCGGAACCCGTCAGGTGCTGATCGAACCGACATCGGCGTCATGCGCTGGCGCGCATCCAGGCCGCGCATGTCGCACGGGAAACCGAAACCGCGGCATAGGCGTCGCAGTCTTCATCGGGATACGTCAGGCGTTTCTCAGGAGAACGCCTTGCCCGCAAAGATAGCAGCGGTGATGTCGACGCCCTGCCTGGCAACCTTGAACTCGGATTTGTCGGCGTCGAACGCCAGCGAATATCCGCCGACGTTCTTGAGCGTGAAGCTGTTCAGCTTCAGCTTGCCGCTGTCCGTCCACCGTGAACGCCGGGCCGTCGATCCCGTACCGCGACAGCGCCGCGGCGCTCGCGGGCGCAGCACCACGGGCGCGTGCATCACTCACCTTGCCGCGGGCTATCGCTTGTTGCAAATAGTCTTCGCCATGCGTGAGCCTGACCCGCGCGCGGTTCTCTTCCGTGCCATGCGAATCCTCGGATATACTGGAAGCGCCAACATCATAGCGAACGCTGGTGACGTCCCGTACTGCATCGATCAGCGCTTGCGGACCGCCCGTATCGGAAAGCGTCTGTTCCAGGTTGGGCTGGCCAGTATATAATTGGTTTTCGTATTTTCTTCCTTCTTCTAAGCGAGCCTGTCCTGCTCTTATGTCTTTTTCAATTATGACCAGTGATTCTGTGATCTATTTATCGGTCTTGCCAATCCTCTTGGCTGCTTCAGGGTATTGGCTCTTCATCATGTCCACAAGATCATCGACGTTCGTCCGTCGCTTAGGCGGCGTGGACGAATTTGAGCAGGTAGCGGGTGGCAGCGATCTGGATCATGCTGAGGAAGCTTTCGGCGAGTTGGTCGTATCGGGTGGCGATGGCGCGATTGATTTTGAGATGACCAAACATGCGCTCGATACGATTG
>DASTLZ010000105.1:0-6536 GCA_035714425.1 Sphingomonas sp. | reverse complement strand
CGGGCGTGATCGACAGCCGGTCGATACCCAGCCCGATCAGCGCCATCGCCTCCAGCGGGCGCCCGCCCATTTCGCCACAGACACCCAGGTCGACGCCCGCCGCGCGGGTCGGCGCGACCAGCCGCGCGAGGAAACGCAGGATCGACGGGCTCAGCCAGTCATACCGTTCCGCGAGCTTGGGATTGGCGCGATCGGCGGCGAACAGGAATTGCGTCAGGTCGTTGGTGCCGACCGACAGGAACTGAACCTTGGGCAGCAGCACGTCGAGCTGTTCCGCCAGCGCGGGCACTTCCAGCATCGCACCATAGCGGATTTCGCTCGGCAACCGGCGGTTGCGCCCGGCGATCCACGCGCGCTGCCCCTCGAACAGCGCCTTGGCTTCGTCGAATTCCCACGGCTCGCTTACCATCGGGAACATCACGTTCAGGACGCGCCCCGCCGCGGCGTCGATCAGCGCGCGCGCCTGCGCCTTCATCAATCCGTCGCGCTCCAGCGACAGGCGCAACGCGCGCCAGCCCATCGCCGGATTTTCCTCCGCCCCCGCCTCGACCACCAGATACGGCAGCGCCTTGTCCCCGCCGATATCGAGGGTGCGAAAAATCACCGGCCGATCGCCGGCCACGTCCAGGACTTCGCGGTACAAGCGCTGCTGGCGCTCGCGCTGCGGCAGGGACGACGACACCAGGAACTGGAATTCGGTGCGGAACAACCCGATGCCGTCCGCCCCGGTCACGTCGAGCGCAGCGACATCGTCGCGCAATCCCGCATTGACCATCAGCGTGACACGCTGGCCGTCGCGCGTGATCGGCGGCACGTCGCGCAGCGCAGCAAAGGCCGCCTTGCGTTTCTGGCGCAGCGACAATTTCGCCTCGAACGCTTCCTCCATCGCGGCGGAGGGGCGCACGAACACATTCGCCTCGCCCACGTCGAGCAGCAGCAGATCGCCCTCCGCGATCGTCCGGCGCACGTCGCGCACCCGGCCCAGCACCGGCACGCCCATCGCCCGCGCGACGATGGTGACGTGCGCGGTCAGCGATCCTTCTTCCAGCACCACGCCCTTCAGCCGGCGCTTGTCATATTCCAGCAGCTCGGCGGGCCCCAGGTTGCGCGCGATCAGGATCGTGTCCTGCCGCAACCCCAGTTGCGCCGCCGTGCCCATCTGCCCGGACACGATGCGCAGCAGCCGGTTCGACAGATCCTCCAGATCGTGCATGCGGTCGGCGAGCAGCGGGTCGTCGATCTGGCGCATCCGCTGGCGGGTGCGTTGCTGGACGCGTTCGATCGCGGCTTCCGCGGTCAGGCCCGAATCGATCGCCTCGTTGATCCTTCGGGACCACCCTTCGTCATACGCGAACATCTTGTACGTCTGGATGACTTCGTCATGTTCGCCCGCGACGCCGAATTCGGCTTCCCTGGTGATCCGCTCGATCTGGTCGCGCATCTTGTCGAACGCGGCGTACACGCGGTGGCGTTCGGCATCGATATCCTCGGCGACGGTGTGCTCGATCGTGATCCGCGGCTGGTGATAGACTGCGAAGCCCGATCCCATCCCTTCGACCAGCTTCAGCCCCGGCATCCGCACCGATGCGGTCGATTGCGGGCGGTTCGCGCCGCTGGACGCTTCGTCGATCAGCCCGGCATTGGCGATCAGTTCGGACAGCACCATCGCCACCGTCTGCAACGCCTCGATCTCGACGTCCTGATAGCGGCGCTGGTCGACATGCTGCACCGCCAGCACGCCGACGGCGCGCTCGCGCCGGATGATCGGCACGCCGGCAAAGCTGTGGAAGCGCTCCTCGCCGGTTTCGGGATTGTAGACGAAATTGGGGTGGCTGGTCGCTTCGTCCAGGTTCAGCACCTCGACGTCACGGGCGATCGTGCCGACCAGCCCCTCCCCCAACGCCAATTTGGTGACGTGCACCGCCTCCTGCGCCAGGCCGCGCGTGGCATAGAGTTCCAGCACGCCTTCGCGCAGCAGATAGATGGAGCAGACTTCGCTGCCGATCGCCTCGCCGATGATCCCGACGACCGCGTTCAACTTGGCTTGAGGCGCGGTGCGCCCGGCCATCACGTCGTGAAGGCGGACGAGGATTTCGCGGGCAGAGGCAGCGGCCGATGGCATACCGTACCGGCTATCAGATCGCAGGGCCGGGTGCCACGGGGCAAACGCTACGCATCGAACAGCCCGTCCTGGCTTCCCGCCGGCGGGTTCAGTCCCAGATGCTTCCACCCGCCCGCGTTCAGGCAGCGGCCACGCGCGGTGCGGGCGACCAGGCCGAGCTGGATCAGATACGGCTCGATCACTTCCTCGATCGTGTCGCGCGGCTCGCTCAACCCCGCGGCGAGCGTCTCCACCCCGACGGGGCCACCGCGATAGATGTCGGCGATCATGTTCAGATAGCGCCGGTCCATCGCGTCGAGGCCCAGCGCATCGACTTCCATCCGGTTGAGCGCGGCATCGGCGGCGCGCGCATCGACGATGTCGTGGCCTGCGGCATGGGCGAAATCGCGCACCCGGCGCAGCAGCCGTCCGGCGATCCGCGGCGTACCCCGCGCCCTTCGCGCGATTTCCGTTGCGCCATCGGGGGCGATCGGCAGGCCGAGCAGCCCGGCGGCGCGCGTCACGACGCGCTGCAATTCCTCGACCGTATAGAATTGCAGGCGCACCGGGATGCCGAACCGGTCGCGCAGCGGCGTGGTCAGCAACCCCTGCCGCGTCGTCGCGCCGACCAGGGTGAAGCGCGGCAGATCGATCCGCACCGACCGCGCCGAGGGCCCTTCGCCGATCATCAGATCGAGCGCGCGGTCCTCCATCGCGGGGTACAGCACTTCCTCGACGGCGGGTTGCAGGCGGTGGATTTCGTCGATGAACAGGACGTCGCCGTCCTCCAGGTTGGTGAGCAGCGCGGCCAGATCGCCCGACTTGGCGATCACCGGACCCGACGTGGCGCGAAAGCCCACCCCCATCTCGCGCGCGACGATCTGCGCCAACGTGGTCTTGCCCAGCCCCGGCGGCCCGAAGAACAGCACATGATCCAGCGCATCGCCCCGCGCGCGCGCCGCCTGGATGAACACGCGCAAATTCTCCCGCGCGGCCTTTTGCCCGACGAAATCGTCGAGGCTTTTGGGGCGCAGCGCGGCGTCCACGTCCTCGGGACGGCGCGCGGGGGTCAGCAGGCGGTCGTCGGTCATGGCGTTTCGCCCAGTGCGTGGCGAATGTCGCGGACCTGATGGACGATACGATCGATAACGACCATCTCGCCGACAACGCGGTAGAGGATGCGGTGCGGCCGGTGCGACAAGGATCGCACCCCCAGATCGAGTTCGGGCCACGCCTGCCCTGCAAACGGTTGATCGCGCAGCAGTCCGAACAGCCGGCGAAATCCCTCGAGATGAGCCGCGGACGCGGCCCGACCATAGGAGAGCGTTCCTGCCTTGCCGATGTCTTGCAGATCGCGACGAGCCTCCGCGCTGACGCGCAGTCTAATCATCGTCCGCCAGAATTTCGGCGATGACCTCGTCCAGGACATCCTCGGGTTCCCGGTCGATGATGCCCGAAGCGATGCCTTGCTGGACCAGCGCCCGAACCTTGCCGACGTCCGCTTCGACGGCGTCCTGATCGCGCTCAATCAAGTCGCGGAGGTAATCGGCGGGGTTTGCAAAGCCTGCGGCGGACGCACGCCCCTCGACATAATGCTGAAGATCGGCCGGCAGGGACACGCTGAGCTGGACCATATCCACAAGATAGTCACATTCCTCGGGGCCGTCCAGCGAAGCGGAGCGCTACCGCGACGCCTTGCGCAAAGCCAGCCGGACGAGGGCGTCGAGGGTGGCGCCCACGCCCAGTTCCTCCTCCGCCCCCGCCACCGCGCTCGCCGCTTCGGCAGGGCGGAAACCCAGGTTCAGCAGCGCGGACACCGCGTCGGCGCCGGCGCCCGAGGGGGCGGGCAGGCCCGCCGCCGCCGGGCCCAGCGGGATCGCGCCGATGCGGTCCTTCAGTTCCATGACGATGCGCTGCGCCAGCTTTGGGCCGACGCCATTGGCCCGCGCGACCATCGCCTTGTCGCCTGCGCCGATCGCGCGCGACAGGTCGGCGGGTTCCAGTGTCGACAATATGGCCAGCGCCACGCGTGCGCCGACCCCTTGCACGCCGGTCAGCAGGCGGAACCAGTCGCGCTCGCTGGCATGGGCGAAACCGACGAGGCGGATCGAATCCTCCGCCACCAGCATCTCGGTGTGGAGCATCGCCGCCTCCCCCACCGCGCCGAGCGAGGCCAGCGTGCGGGACGATGCGCCGACCAGATAGCCGACGCCACCGACGTCGATCACCGCATAATCCGCGCCGGTGGCGTCCAGCCGCCCCTTCAGGTGCGCGATCATGCCATCACCCGCGCGCGCCGCGCCATGCCCTGCGCACTCGCCAGATGATGGGCATGCGTGATCGCCACTGCCAGCGCGTCGGCGGCATCGGCGCCGGCCAGCTTCGCGCCGGGCAGCAGCACCGCCATCATCGCCTGGATCTGCCTTTTCTCCGCGCCGCCGGTGCCGACGACGGCTTTCTTGACCGTCGAGGGGTGATATTCGCCGATGTGCAGCCCGGCCGCGGCCGCCGCCAGCAGCACGACACCGCGTGCCTGCCCCAGTTTCAGGGTCGATTGCGCATTGGTGTTGCCCAGCACTTCCTCGACGGCAGCGCCATCCGGCTTTTCGGCAAGGATGACGTCGATCAGCGCGGCGTGCAGGTTCGACAGCCGGCGCGGCAGCGGCATCGACGGATCGGTCCTGATCTGGCCGTTGGCGATGTGGCTCAGCCGGTTGCCATCGGCGTGGATGACGCCCCAGCCGGTGGTGCCCAGGCCGGGATCGAGGCCGAGGATTATCATGACGAAGGGGCGTTCGCGCAGAGGCGCAACGGACGTGCGGAACGATGTCCGTCGCGCCTCGGCGCCGCACCACGGCCGCAGGAACGCCGGCTGGTCATCTCAGCCCAGCTTCTCCATCACCGCGTCGGACACTTCGTAATTGCCCCACACCGTCTGCACGTCGTCGTCGTCGTCCAGCGTGTCGATCAGCTTGAACAGGGTCGCCGCATCGCCTTCTTCCAGCGCCACCATCGTCTGCGGCCGCCACGCCAGCTTCGCGCCTTCCGCTTCGCCTAGCACGGGCTCCAGCGCTTTCGTGACTTCGTGCAGGTCGGCGATGGCGGTCCAGATTTCGTGGCCCTCCTCGCTCGACGTCACGTCCTCGGCACCGGCTTCCAGCGCGGCTTCGAAGACCGTCTCCGCGTCCCCCGCCTTTGCCGGATAGCTGATGAGCCCCACCCGGTCGAACGCATGGCTGACGGAGCCGCTGGCGCCCAGATTGCCGCCGTTCTTGGCCACTGCGGTGCGCACGTTCGTGGCGGTGCGGTTGCGATTGTCGGTCAGCGCTTCGATGATGAGGCTGACGCCGCCGGGGCCGAAGCCTTCGTAGCGGATTTCCTCATACGCCTCGGTGTCGCCGCGCACCGCCTTGTCGATCGAGCGCTGGATATTGTCCGTGGGCATCGATTGCGCCTTGGCCGCGTTCACCGCGGCACGCAGGCGCGGGTTCATGTCGGGATCGGGCAGGCCCATCTTGGCCGCCACCGTGATCTCGCGGCTGAGCTTGGAGAACATGCCGGAGCGCTTCTTGTCCTGTGCACCCTTGCGATGCATGATATTCTTGAATTTGGAATGGCCTGCCATTGGTGCCTCTGGTCGGTGATCGGCGGGTCTTACCGGCAAGCCTCCTATTTCGCCAGACCGGCGCGAACGGCCGGCCGCCAGCCGCCACACCCGAACCGCTTGCCGCTTGCCGCCCGCGCCCGCGCCCGGCACATGCAGCTCCCATGACGGTAAGCGTGGACATGGGCACCGACGAGCGCGGCGGCGCGATCGGGATGGACCTGGAGGAATTGCTGGCGACGCGCCTGCTGGTGCAGGGCAATTCCGGGTCCGGAAAATCGCATCTGCTGCGCCGGCTGCTCGAACGCTCGGCGGGGCAGGTCCAGCAGATCGTGATCGATCCCGAAGGCGATTTCGTCACGCTCGGCCCCGCCTACGGGCATGTCGTGATCGAAGCGTCGGACTATTCGGAACGCGAAGTCGCGCGCCTCGCGTCGCGGCTGCGCGAACACCGCGCGTCGGTGGTGCTCAGCCTGGAGGGGCTGGAGGCGGAAGGGCAGATGCGCTGCGCCGCCGCGTTCCTGTCGGCGCTGTTCGATGCGCCGCGCGACCATTGGTATCCCGCGCTGGTCGTCGTCGACGAAGCGCAATTGTTCGCGCCGACGACGGGCGGCGACGTGTCCGAAGAGGTCCGCCGCGCGTCGCTGTCTGCGATGACGAACCTGATGTGCCGCGGGCGCAAGCGTGGGCTGGCCGGCGTCATCGCCACCCAGCGGCTGGCCAAGCTGGCCAAGAACGTCGCCGCCGAAGCATCCAATTTCCTGATGGGCCGCACTTTCCTCGACATCGACATGGCACGCGCCGCCGATCTGCTGGGTATGGAGCGGCGAC
>DASTLZ010000104.1:0-14923 GCA_035714425.1 Sphingomonas sp. | reverse complement strand
GCTCCGTCGAGAACGTCGTGGCCGGAATCATCGAGACGATCGAGGTTCCGCGATGAGCATCGCGGCGTGATCTATCCCACGCGTGCGGCGGTGTTTGCGGCGGCGGCGGGGGTTCCGGTCGCGCTGCTGGTCGGCGTGCTGGTGCCGCATGCGTGGTATGCGGGCCTCGCGTGGCCGCTGGCGGTGTTGCTGCTCGCGGCGTCGGACGCGATCACTGGCCACCGTGGCGCAGACGTGACGCTGACGGCCCCCGGCAGCGCATGCGTCGGCGAGACGATATCGGTGACCGCGCGCATCGTAGCGCCGGCCGCGCGAGTCGAGGTCGCACTTGCGGCCGATCCGTTGTTGGAAGCGGCGGACGAGGGGCGCAGTTGGATGGACCTGTCCGGCGGGCGGGGCGCAGCGCTGCTGCCGGTCACAGCGATCCGCCGCGGCACGGCTTTCATCCCGCAGGTATGGCTGCGCTGGCGCGGCAATTGGGGCCTGGTCTGGAAACAGCGACGGTTCGAAACGGAGGCGCGGATCGCGATCCTGCCCGATATCCGACCGGTGCGAGACCGGGGCGCGGAGATATTCCGCCGCCACGCGCTCCAAGGGCTGATCGCGCAGATGCACCGGGGTGACGGCACCGATTTCGACTCGCTCGTGGAATTTCGCGCTGGCATGGATCGCCGTGCGATCGACTGGAAACAATCGGCGCGCCATCTGAAGCTCCACGCCAAGGAGTTTCGCACCGAACGCAACGAACAGATCGTATTCGCGGTCGATTGCGGGCGGCAGATGTCGGACCCGGTGGCCGGACTGCCACGGGTGGACCGGTGCGTGTCGGCTATGCTGTTGAGCGCCTGGGTCGCGCTGAAGCTGGGGGACCGGGTGGCGCTGCACGCGTTCGATTCCCGGCCGCGCATTGCCAGCGGCTTGGTATCCGGCGTGGGTGGGCTGGCGGAGCTTCAGCGGCTGGCCGCCCGGATCGACTATGGTGCGGAGGAAAGCAATTACACCTTTGCACTGACCGATCTGGCGAAGCGGCTGACGCGACGATCGATGGTGGTGGTCTTCACCGAATTCACCGACATGACCTCTGCCGATTTCCTGGTGCGCGCGGCGTCGCGGATGGTCGAGACGCATTTGTTGATATTGGTCGTGCTGCGCGATGAGGAATTGGAGGCGATGGTCGACCGCGCACCAGTGGATGCCTACGACGTGACCCGCGCCGTGACCGCTGCGGCGCTGCTGCGCGATCGCTGGGTCGTGCTGGCGCGGCTCAAGCACATGGGCGTCCATGTCGTCGAGGCCGAGCATGACCGTGTCGGCGATCGTCTGGTCGCCGCATATGTCGATCTCAAGCGCAGGAGCCTGTTGTGACCGCGATCCTCTCCGGCGCGCAGCCAGCCGTCAACGCGACCCGCTTTCGCGCGGCGTATCAGGCGAATTGGGAAAGGCTGGACGCATTGGTCACCCGGATCGAGAAACAGTCGATCAAGGCGCTGAACGACGACGATCTGCTGGCTTTGCCTTCGCTTTACCGTGCGGCGCTGTCGTCGCTGTCGCTGGCGCGCGCCACGTCGCTGGACCGCGCGCTGATCGCCTATCTCGAACAATTGTCGACGCGTGCCTATTTCCAGCTTTACGGCCCGCCGACATCCGCATGGCGGGCGATAGGCCATTTCTTCGTGACCGGCTGGCCCGAAGCCGTGCGTGCGCTAGGGCGGGAAATGGTGGCCGCTGCACTCCTGCTGCTGGTCGGAACGCTGGCGGGTTATGCTATCGTCCGCACCGATCCTTCGTGGTTCTATGCGGTCATCCCGCAATCCCTGGCCAACGGACGCGATCCGACGGCGTCGTTCTCGACGCTGTTCGACAGCCTGTACCAGCCACAAAATGATATGCTGGCCACGTTCGCCGCCGCACTGTTCACCAACAATGCGCAGGTCGCCATCTTTTCGTTCGCGCTGGGTTTCGCATTCGCGGTGCCGACGGCAATGCTGCTGGTCTACAATGGGCTGATGCTGGGCGCGCTGGCCGCGGTGTTCTTCGCCAAAGGACTGGGTGTCGGCTTTGTCGGATGGATCGTCATCCACGGTACGACGGAATTGTTCGCGATCACGCTTGCCGGAGCAGCGGGCTTTCGCATCGGCACCGCGATCGCCTTTCCCGGCCGCGCGTCGCGCATGGATGCGGTGGTGACGGCGGGCCGATCTGCGGCCATCGTCATGGCGGGTGCCGTCGTGATGTTGGCGATCGCGGGGCTGCTGGAGGGAATCGGCAGGCAGACGGTGCTGACCGATCCGCGGCGTTATGCGATCGGCGCCGCGATGCTGGTGGGGTGGCTGGTGTATTTCTATCTGCCGCGAGGGCGCGATGCATTGGCCAAAGCTTAGGCGCAAGCCGAGGGGCGACGGATCGCTGCGACGCACGTTCGTCACGCCGGAAGGTGTAGACCTGCAACTGGAGCTTGGCGCGGCAGGTGCGCGGGCGGGGGGCTTCATGCTCGACGCCTTGATGATGCTGGCGATCCTGATCCTGGCGACCATCGCGATCGCCTATATGCTGCCGGCCGGACGCGGCGCTGGTGGAGATATCTTGCGTATCCTGTGGCTGATCGGCTTTTCCACGTTGCGCAACGGGTGGTTCGCCCTGTTCGAAATGGGGCGCAGGGGCGCGACCCCGGGCAAGCGGCTGATGAGCCTGCGGGTCGTCGCGCGCGATGGTGCGCGGCTGACCGGAGGCGCGGTGATCGCACGCAACGCCATGCGCGAGATCGAGGTGTTTTTGCCGCTGTCTTTTCTGGGTTATCGGACGTCGCAGGGGGCCGCAGACGGGTTTCTCGTCATTTTTGCGCTGCTGTGGAGCGGTATTTTCCTGTTTTTCCCGCTTTTCAATCGCGACCGTTTGCGCCTTGGTGATCTGGTGGCGGGAACGTGGGTCGTGCGCGATGCGCGGGCTAAGCTGGGGCACGATCTGACGGCGCTCGACCGGCCCCGCCGCACCTTCAGCGACGCGGCACTTGCGTTATACGGCATCTACGAATTGCAGACGCTGGAAGACGTGCTGCGATCCGGGCGCGGCGAAGCGCTATCGACGGTCGCGTGGACGATCCGCAATAAGGCCGGCCTCGCCGACGATGGCGACGACCGCGGGTTTCTGGAGGATTATTACGCAGCGTTGTGCGTGCGGCTGGAACGCAACATGCTGCTGGGGCGGCGCAGGGCCGACAAGTTCGCCTAGAACCGTACCTCTGGCGACACTGAATAGTGGGCGATCGATTCCGGTTTCATCTCGATCGAATAGCCGGGTCGGGTCGGCGGCATGTAGGCGGCGTCGCGGATCATGCAGGGATCGAGGAAATGTTCGTGGAGATGGCCGACGAACTCGATCACCCGCCCCTCGCGGGTGCCGGCGAAGCATAGGTAATCGATCATCGACAGATGCTGGACATATTCGCACAGCCCGACGCCACCCGCATGGGGGCAGACGGGCAGGCCTTGCTTGGCTGCCATCAGCAGCACCGCCAGCACTTCGTTCACGCCGCCGACGCGGCACGCGTCGATCTGCACGATGTCGATCGCCCCCGCCGCGATGAATTGTTTGAAGAGGATGCGGTTCTGGCACATTTCGCCGGTCGCGACCTTCACGTCGCCGATGCCGCGCCGGATCGCGGCATGGCCGAGCACGTCGTCGGGACTGGTCGGCTCCTCGATGAACCACGGCTTGGCGAAAGCGAGGGCGTTGACCCAGCGGATCGCTTCATCGACTTCCCAGATCTGGTTGGCGTCGATCATCAGCTTGTTATCTGGCCCGATCGCCTCGCGCGCGATGCGCAGGCGGCGGATGTCGTCTTCCAGATCGCGACCGACCTTCAGCTTGATGTGCGAAAAGCCCGCATCGACGGCTTCGCGCGCCAAGCGGAACAGTTTCTCGTCCGAATAACCAAGCCAGCCTGCCGACGTCGTATAGCAGGGAAAGCCTTCGGCCTTCAGCGTCACGATACGATCCGCCTTGCCGACCGCGCGTTCGGTCAGCAGTGCCAGCGCCTCGTCGGGCGTGATGAAATCCGTGATGTAGCGAAAATCGATCGTGCGGACGATCTCTTCGGGGGTCATGTCGGCGACCAGTTGCCACACCGGCTTGCCGACGCTTTTGGCCCACAGGTCCCATACGGCGTTGACGACGGCACCGGTCGCGAGATGGATCGCGCCCTTGTCCGGCCCGATCCAGCGCAACTGGCTGTCTGCGGTGACATGGCGCCAGAACCGGCCCGCATCCTCGGCGATCCATGCCAGGTCGAGCCCGATCACGCGTTCGCGCAGCGCGCCGATGGCGGCGACGCAAATCTCGTTCCCACGACCGATCGTGAAGGTCAGGCCGTGGCCTTCCAATCCTGCGGCATCCGTTTCCAAGACGACGTAGGCGGCGGAATAATCCGGATCGGGGTTCATCGCATCCGACCCGTCCAGCGATTGGCTGGTCGGAAAGCGGATGTCGTGGATTCGCATACCGGTGATGGAGGTCACGCGCGCTTTTCCCGGTCAATCGGAGTCATCATGGAATCATCTCTTCGCACGATCAATTGACCCAGCCGCCATCGATGACGTGGGTGGTGCCGGTGGTGAAGGCCGATTCGTCCGCGGCCAGATAGACCGCCAGCGCGGCGATCTCTTCGGGCCGACCGAGCCGACCGACCGGCTGTCGACGGACGAACGCCGCCGTGGCTTCGGCCAGGTCGGTGCCGGAAGCGGTCGCCAGTTCGGCGACACGCTGGCGCAGCGACGGTGAATCGATGGTCCCGGGGCAAATGGCGTTGCATCGGATGCCGCGCGCGACGTAATCGGCCGCGATCGCCTTGGTCAGGCCGATCACCGCTGCCTTGGTCGTGCCGTAGGCGAAGCGATTGGGAACGCCCTTTATGCTCGACGCGATCGACGCGATGTTGACGATCGATCCCCGCTGCTGCTCGATCATCGCGGGCAGGAATGCGCGACACAGCCGGTACATGGCGGTCACGTTGATGTTCATGGAAAAGGCGAACGCGTCTTCGTCACACGCCAGGATATCGCCCGCGTGGACATAGCCCGCACCGTTGACCAGGACGTCGATGCTGCCGATCTGCGCGGGCAAGGCCGCGACAGCCGCCGCGTCGGTGACGTCGAGCACGACGGGCGTCACCCCCGCCACCTGGCGCAACAATTCGCCGTTGAGGTCCGCCGCGTAGACGATGGCACCCTGCGCCACGAACGCATCGGCGATGGCGCGACCGATCCCTTGCGCGCCAGCCGTCACCAGCGCGCGCTTTCCGTTCAGTCTCATGCGATATCCTCGGAGCTTTGTCGTGTCGTCAGGTTCATAAGCGCAATTCGTTTGTCACACGTGATAACGCGCTGCAAGAGAGGGTGAGAGCGGGGGCCATGATCCTCGCCGACGGCTTGGAGAGTGCAGGATGGACCTCAACCTGAAAGGCAAGCTGGTCGTCGTGACGGGCGGCGGGGCTGGCATCGGCGGCGCCATATCGACCGCGCTGGCGGAGGAAGGGGCGATCCCCGCGATCCTCGGCCGCAGTCCCTTACAGCCAGCGTTCGAAGATCATATTCGCGCGCTTCAGCGCGAAACGATCTTCATTCAGGCCGACGTGACGGACGACGCGGGCTGCGCCGCAGCGGTATCGCGGATCGCGGCGTGCGGGATCGGCATCCACGGCCTGGTCAACAATGCCGGCACGAACGACGGCGTCGACCTGACAGCTGGGACGGCGGCCTTCATGGCCTCGGTCACCGCCAACCTGGGCCACTACTACGGCATGGTGCATCACTGCCTGTCGCATCTGAAGGCCAGCCGCGGTTCGATCGTCAACATCTCGTCCAAGACCGCGCTGACCGGGCAGGGCGGCACCAGCGGCTATGTCGC
Source organism: Sphingomonas sp. (assembly GCA_035714425.1). Taxonomy (GTDB): domain Bacteria; phylum Pseudomonadota; class Alphaproteobacteria; order Sphingomonadales; family Sphingomonadaceae; genus Sphingomonas. Next base: position 9,022 of record DASTLZ010000104.1, on the reverse strand, counting down.
GGCGAAGGCGGCGCAGCTGGGGCTGACACGCGAATGGGCCGCCGCGCTCCTGGACGACGGCATACGCGTGAACGCCGTGCTGCCGGCCGAAGTCATGACGCCCCTTTATCGCAGCTGGATAGACAAGTTCGATGATCCGCAGGGCAAGCTGACCGAGATCACCAGCCGCATCCCGCTCGGCCGCCGTATGACGACGGACCGCGAGATTGCCGACACGGTCGTGTTCCTGCTATCCAATCGATCGTCGCACACGACCGGGCAATGGATATTGCCCGATGGCGGCTACACCCATCTCGATCGCATGCTGACCTGACGCGATCAGCTGCGAAACAGCGATTCGGCTTTCAGGACCTGCGTCGCGCCGGTCGCGTCCGTCACGGCATACACGAAACCGGGGAGCAGGCAGAATGCGCCCACCCCGCCGCGCGGATCGAGCGCCAGGAAGCCGACCTGCACGCCGCGGATCGCATCGCCGCGCAGGCGGGCGATGTGGCGGACGACTTCCTCGCACGCGGCCTGGGCACTAAGGCCGGCGCGCATCGACGCGACAACGCGTGCGGTGCCCGAAACGCGCGTGACCTCTTCGCCCAGTCCGGTCGATGTCGCTCCCCCGACGCCGGCTTCGACATACAGCCCGGCGCCGACCTGCGGCGAATCGCCGACCCGGCCGCGCATCTTGAACGCCATGCCCGATGTCGTGCAGCCGCCCGCCATTCGCCCGGACGCATCGCGCGCCAGGATACCGATCGTGTCGTGGTCCAGCGCACCGCCAGGCGTGCGATGCTGCATCTCGCTATTGGCGACGGGGCGGTAGCTCGCCGTTTTCAGCCAGTCGCGCCACGCCGCTTCCGCCTCCGGCGTCAGCAGGCGCTGCACCGGAAAGCCTTGATCGCGCGCGAAGCGGGTCGCGCCTTCGCCAACGATCATCGTATGCGGCGTCCGCTCCATTACCCGCCGCGCGACGGAAATGGCGTGTATCGTGTCTTCCAAGGCCGCGACCGCGCCGACATGCCCGGCGTCATCCATGATGACCGCATCCAGCGTCACATGCCCATCGCGATCGGGGTATCCGCCGAAGCCGACCGAGTGGTTCGTCGGATCGGCCTCCGGCACCATCGCACCCGATTCGATCGCATCGATCAGGGTGCCGCCACCCTGCAGCCGTGCAAACGCAGCCGCATTGGCAGCAGCGCCGAAATCCCACGTCGAGACGATCACCGCAGGCGTCGCCGTCGGGCGCGGTGCAGCCCGCGCGGCGGGTGATATCAGGCCGCCCATCGCCGACAAACCCGCCAGAACCGATCGCCGTCCGTACATCGCATTTCCTTTTCGATCACGACGATTGTGGGTCGCATCCGATGCTGGCCGCAGCGACGCTTGGGCGCAAGACGAAAGCAGTTGTTAACCACCGCGCGGTATCGGGAGATATCGGAATTGATAGGCCGATGCATCGTCAAGAACCGGGTCGGCCCGACATAACTGTCTGTTTCGGGCCAAGTGTGCACGTCGGAGAGATCATCCATGACCAAGGCTCAATCGTCGGAAGATAAACCTGCAGCCTGCACGGAGGACAGCCTGACCCATCTGGGGCTGGCGCTGGAGCACGCCCATGCGGTCGTGGAATTCGCACCCGACGGTACGATCCTGCGCGTCAACGACATCTTTCTCGGTCTGACCGGATATCCGCGGGAAGAGATCGTGGGCGGCCATCATCGGACGCTTTGCGACCCCAGTATGGTAGCCAGCAGCGATTATCGCGCTTTCTGGGAAGATCTGCGGGCTGGCGACGCGCAGGATGGCGAGTTCAAACGCATAGGTCGTGGTGGCCGTGAATTGTGGATGCGCGGCCGTTATCATCCGGTGATCGTCGATGGCGTCGTGACCAAGATCGTCAGCCTGTCGATGGACATCACGTCGGCCAAGCAGGATAGTCTGCATCACGAGGGGCTGATCAACGCCATCAACCGCGCACAGGGCGTCATCGAGTTCGATCTTTCCGGCAACGTCATTTCCGCAAACGACATCTTCCTCGATATCACCGGCTATGCTCTATCGGAAATCGTCGGCAAGCATCACCGCATGTTCTGCCCCGCGGAATACGGGCGCAGCAGCGAATACGACGTGTTCTGGGAAAAACTTGGAGCGGGCGAAGTTCACAGCGGCACGTTCAAGCGCATCGGCAAGAACGGTCGCGAGGTGTGGATTCAGGCCACCTACAACCCGATCTTCGATTTGGGCGGGCGACCAGTTCGCGTCGTCAAATACGCGACCGACATGACCGCGCGACGCCAAGCGGCCGCAGAGGCGGACAGCAAGGTTCAGGCGATTTCCCGGTCGCACGCCGTCGTCGAATTCGACCTCAACGGAATCGTCCTGCAGGCCAACGACAACTTCTGCAACCTGCTCGGCTACTCCGCCAGCGAGGTGATCGGCCAGCATCACCGGGTGTTTTGCAACCCAGGCTATGCTGCGTCCGAAGAATATCAGCGTTTCTGGCAAAAACTGGCGCGCGGCGAACACGATTCCGGCGAATATCGCCGGGTCGCCAAAACCGGCGAGGATCGCTGGATACAGGCCAGCTACAGCCCGATTCTCGATCTGAACGGCAGGCCGTGGAAAGTGGTGAAATACGCCCTCGACGTTACGACCGAACGCCGTATCAATAACGATTACCGCGGCAAGGTCGAGGCGATCGGGCGTTCGCAGGCCGTCATCGAGTTCGACCTGGAAGGGACCGTGCTGGATGCCAATCCCACATTCCTCGACATCATGGGCTTCTCACTCGACGAGGTACGCGGCAAGCATCACCGCATGTTTTGTGAGCCCGAGCTGGCGCAAAGCCGCGAATATTCGGAATTCTGGACCACGTTGGGCCGTGGCGAGCATCATTCGGGAGAATATAGGCGAGTTGGCCGTGGCGGTAAAACGGTGTGGATCCGTGCGACCTACAACCCGATCCTCGACCTGTCGGGCCGGCCGTTCAAGATCGTCAAGTTCGCCGTCGACGTGACCGCCGAGCGTCAGCGTACCGCTGAGTTCGAGGGGCAGGTCGCTGCGGTGGACCGGACTCAGGCGACGATCGAATTCGATCTGGCGGGCAACGTCATCACCGCCAACACCAACTTCCTGAGCCTGATGGGCTACACGCTACGCGAGGTCATCGGGCAGCATCACAGCATGTTCTGCGACACCGCTTACCTGAAAAGCCGGGAGTACGGCGATTTCTGGCGCGAACTGAACGACGGCAAGGCGCATGCGGGCCGTTTTCACCGTCTCGGCAAGTACGGCCGCGATGTCTATATTCAGGCAAGCTACGGCCCGATCTTCGATCTGTCCGGCAAACCCCTGCGCGTCATCAAGCATGCCTATGACGTGACTGCGCAGGTGGAACTGGAACAGAAGATCAGCACCAAGAGCAAGGAAATGGAGGCAAAGGTCGCCGAGCTATCCGGCACGATCAAGGACATCACGAGCGGCGCCAGCGGCGCCGCGCAGCTGTCGGTGGTCACGCAAGGGGCAGCGCGCCAAGGCAGCGATGCGATCAACAACGCGATCGAGGCGATCGACCTCATCAGCCGCTCGTCCAAGCAGATATCGAAGATCGTCGGCGTCATCGGCGAACTGGCCAGCCAGACCAATCTGCTCGCGTTCAATGCTGCGATCGAAGCGGTGCGGGCAGGCGAGCAGGGCGTCGGTTTCTCCGTCGTCGCGGAGGAAGTGCGCAAGCTGGCCGAACATAGCGCCAAGGCCGCGACCGAAATTACCGATCTGATCGAGGAATCCAGCGCGCGCGTGGCCATCGGCACAGACCGCTCGCACAGCGCCCGTAAAGCATTCGAGGAGATCGTCGGCAGCGTCGAGAAGACCGCCGCCTCGATCGATCAGATCGCTGCATCGGCCGCCGAGCAGGAAGGTGTTTCGCGCAAGGTCGTGGGCATCATCGAGGAAATGATCGCCTCCACCGGCGCTGCGGCAGCGTGAACGCGGTAAGTTCGATTGTCGCGGCGGAGGAATACCGCCTCGACGATCCGGTCCTGGCCAACGCCGCGATTCACGTTGGCCTCGTCCGGCTGGGAGGCCGCGATCTGGCCCTGCGGGCGGAATGCGTGCGCGAGGTCGTGCCGCTGCCGCAGCAGCTCCAGCCGGCCTTCACGCGCTGCGATGGGCTGGCGGGATCGATCGTAGTCCGCGGGCAGGTGATCCCGGTCGTCGACGTCTCGCATCTGCTGGGCTTCGACGACGAAGCAACCGGGCCTGGCGCGGTGGTGGTCGTGCGCCACGACGAGAATCTGATCGGTCTGTTCGTCCACGCGGTCTCGGGCCTGATGTCGGTGCGCGCGAGCGATATTCAGCCATTTCTGTTCACCGACGCGCAAGGTCAACAGGTCGTGAAAAGCAGCTTTTCGATCGACGACCGCCTGGTCGGCGTCGTCGATCCCGCTGCCATCCTGGCACTGCCGGGCATGCCGCGGGCGCGGGCGATCTCGCGCACGGGGCAGGATGCGATGCTCGTGGGCCAGATGCGGCTGCTGGTGCTGAGTGCAGCGGGTGCCGAGCTGGCGCTGGAGGCGACGTTCGTCGTCGCGACCATGCCGGGGACGCAGGTTCGTCCGGCGCCGGGCGTCGGTGATGAATGGGCGGGGGTGATCGACTATTTGGACCTAGAAGTACCCGTCATAGAAGACATCGGGTTGCTAGGGCTGTCGGGACGGACGGGCGACGGGGCGGGGGCGTTGGTCGTCATCGTCCGGCTGGCCGAGAACGAGTTGCTGGGGATCAAGGCCGACCACGTCCACCGGATCATGTCGGTCCATGAACGCGACATCCGGCCTTTCCCGCATGGCATTGCCGCTCGCCTGCCGCTGTTCACCGGTGCGGTTGCTAATGGTAGCGGTGGCCAGAGCATGTTGCTGTCCTCCACCGCCTTGGCGGAGAACGCACCCCTGCGCATGATCGCGGCACTTACGCATCGCAAGGGCAACGCGGGTCCGGGGACGGCCGCACTGGCGGCGGGCCAGGAGCAGCAGAACAGCGATCGGCAACACGCGGGCGCAGCCTTGCCGCAGCCATATCTGGTTTTTCGCACCGGCGCGCGGCGCAAGGCGTGTCCACTTGCCGAAATCAGCCAGATCATCCCTCTGCCGCACGATCATGGCCGGCTGTCTTCGCCCGGATCGCCGCTGCGCGGGTTTATCAGCCATGCTGGCGCGCCTGTCGCGCTCGTCGATCTGGGTGAGGACGAGGTCGCGCCGCTCGATCCGACGCAAGTTGCAGCGCGCGGTGGCGGGCCGGCGGCGCCAGGAACGGGCGACCGCATGGTGCTGATCGTCAACACCGGCGAATGCGCGACGGGGTTCATCGTCGACCAGTTGGAGACGATCGCCCGCGCCCTGGCACAGACCATGCCGCCCCGCGCCGGGGTGCCCGTCGGCGAGGAGGGAAGTTTCATCCAGACGCGCTTCGGGGGAAGAGACGAAGCCGTCCGCATCTGCCGGCTCGCAGACGAAATCGAACGCTTGTCCGCAAGCGCGGACAGCACCGGGAGGACCTTGGCATGCGCATCGCGCAACTGAACGACGAAGCGGGCAGGCTCGCGGCGCTCAACCGCTATTGCGTGCTCGATACCGGACCGGAGCAGGCGTTCGAGAAGATCACCGCGCTGGTCAAATCGGTGCTGCAGGTGCCCATCTGCGCGGTGTCGCTGATCGACAAAGACCGCCAGTGGTTCAAGGCGATCCAGGGCCTGTCGGTGACGCAAACCTCGCGAGAGGACGCGTTCTGTAATCACACGATCCGCGCGCGTGACGCCTTGATCGTGCGCGACGCGACGGCCGACGTCCGCTTCGTCGATAACCCTTTGGTTACGGGGGACACCCACATCCGCAGCTACGCTGGCGTGCCACTGGAAACGCCCGACGGATTCAACCTCGGCGCGCTATGCGTGATCGACGTCAAAAGCCGCAATTTCAACGAAGCGCAGATCGATCTTCTGAAGCAATTCGCCGTTCTGGTGGTCCGCGAACTGGAAGCCCGAAGCACCAGTGTCCGTGATCCGCTGACGGGCGTGTTGACGCGACAGGGCTTTACCGATGCCCTGCAACATCGCGTGAGCTTAGCCCAGGACGAGGGTCAATCGCCTGCGCTGGTGATTGCAGATGTCGACAATTTCCGGGCCGTCAACGAAACGTGCGGGCGATGCGTGGCGGATCAGGTGCTGAAACAGGTCGCCGATTGCGTGCAAAATGCATTGCGCACCAGCGATGTGGTCGGCCGGCTTGGCGGCGACACGTTCGGGGTGATCCTGCCTACGACCACGGGGTATGAGGCTTTCGGGTGCGCGGAGCGCATCCGGAACCGGATTGCGCAACTGGCGCTGAACAACGCAGGCGACATCAAGATCAGCGCCAGCTTGGGAGTCGCCGGATGGCAACGCGGCGTGGGAGCCGAATTGTGGCTGGCCGAGGCGCAAGGCGCCATATTCGCCGCGAAGCGCGCCGGCCGCAATTGCTCCGTCAACGTCGACAAATTGCGATAGGTATCCGCGGCGCGCCTATCGCCCGGCAAGCGTCAGGATGGCGGAAAAGTCGCTATGCCCGCGGCCCTCGTCCACCAGGCGCTGATACGCCTCGGCCGCGCGGGCAGAGACCGGGGCGTCGGAATGGGCGTCGGCCGCCGCAGCCAGCGCCAGCCGCATGTCCTTCAGCATCAGCATGGCGGCAAAACCGCCCTCGTAACCGTTGTCCGCCGGCGTGGTCGGGCCGACGCCGGGCACCGGGCAGTAGCTGGTCATAGACCAGCTTTGCCCCGACGAGACGCTGGCGATGTCATAGAATGCCTGGGGGTCCAGCCCAAGGCTATCGGCCAGGTTGAACGCCTCGCACGTTGCCGCCATCGTGGCGCCGAGAATCATGTTGTTGCAGATCTTGGCCGCTTGCCCCGCGCCGCTGGCGCCCGCGCGGATCACGGCCTTGCCCATATCGGCCAGGATCGGCTGTGCCCGATCGACGCCCGCTGCACTGCCGCCCACCATGAAGGTGAGGGTGCCGGCATTGGCCGCCGCGATCCCGCCCGAAACCGGCGCATCCACGGCCGCGAACCCGCGCGCTTCGGCTTGGGCGGCGACATCACGGGCGGTGGCGACGTCGATGGTCGAGCAGTCGATCAGCAGCGCCGAAGGCGGGGCAGCGGCGAAGATGGACTCCTTATAGACCTGCGCGACGTGGCTGCCGGCAGGGAGCATGGTGACGATCACTTCTGCACCTTCGCACGCGTCCCCGGCGCTGGCCGCCGCCAAGCAACCGGTCCTTTCTGCCCGGGCCAATGCGTCGGCCGACAGATCGAACGCGCGGACGTCGTGCCCCTTGGCGGCAAGGTTCGCCGCCATCCCGCCGCCCATATTGCCCAGACCGATGAAGCCGATGCGTGCCATTGACTGTTCTCTCGCTAAATTTCGGCGAAACGCCTAGCGCCCTGTCCAGATGCCGGGGCGCTTGTCGACGAAGGCCGCCATGCCTTCTTTCTGGTCGGCAGTGCCGAACAGGCCGTGGAACAGGCGGCGTTCGAACTGGATGCCCATCGCCAACTGCGTCTCGAACGCGGCGGCGACCATCTCCTTGTTCGCGATCGCAGCCAAAGGCGGCATCCCGGCGATCGCGGCGGCGGTCTTTACCGCTTCGTCCACCAGAACATCGGCAGGAACGATCCGTGCGACCAGACCCGCCCGTTCGGCTTCGGCCGCGTCGATCATCCGGCCGGTCAGGCACATTTCCATCGCCTTGGCCTTGCCGACCGCACGGGTCAGCCGCTGCGAGCCGCCCATGCCCGGCGAAACGCCCAGCTTGATCTCGGGCTGGCCGAATTTGGCGGTATCGGCCGCGAGGATGAAGTCGCACATCATCGCCAGTTCGCATCCGCCGCCCAGCGCATAGCCGGCTACCGCGGCGATCACGGGCTTGCGCGTGCGTGCGAACCTGTCCCACCCCGCGAAGTAATCGGCGGCGTACATGTCCGCGAAGCCTTGCGCGCTCATTTCCTTGATATCGGCGCCGGCGGCGAACGCCTTGGCTGATCCGGTGATGACGGCGCAGCGCTGACCGTCGTCGGCGTCGAACGCGGCCATCGCGGTGAGCAGATCCGTCAGCAATTGCGCATTCAGGGCGTTCAGGGCGTGTGGTCGGTTCAGCGTGACCAGCGTCACAGCGTCGCGTCGTTCGACCAGCAGGGTTTCGTAATCGGACATGCGTCTCTCCGTTCAGGCGGGCGTCCACGCCTGGTCATCGGGCAGGGGTGCGAAGATCTGGTCGATCAGGTGATCGCTGACCCCGTCCAGCGTGGCGGGGTTCCAGCGCGGGGCGTTATCCTTGTCGACGATCACGGCGCGAACGCCCTCGATCAGGTCGTGGCGCTGCACGACGCGGGTGGCAACGGCATATTCCTGACGCATCTCGTCCTCGAACGTGGGCATCGATGCGCCGTCGGACAGCAGCTTCAGGCTGACCTTTATGGCTTGTGGAGACCGCGTCTTCAGGGTCGCCAGCGTGTCCGCGGCGAAGGTGCCATCATCGGCGGCGAGGGCGGCGAAGATGTCGTCGGCCACATCCGACGCGAACAGACGGTCGATCTCCGCGCGGTGTTCCAGGATCGCGCTGGGCGGAGAAGCGATCGACAAAGCCGCGAGCGTGTCGGTGATGGCCGCGGGATCGGCGGCGATGCGGGCTTTCGCTTCGTCCAGCGCTGCGGCCGGGAGCAGGTGGGTGGCCAGGCCCAGCGCAAGGCAATCCGCGCCGTCGGCGCGTGCGCCCGTCAGCGCCAGATACTGGCCGATCCGCCCCGGCAGCCGCGACAGATACCATCCGCCACCGACATCGGGGAACAGGCCGATCGCGGTTTCCGGCATGGCCAGCCGCGTGTTCTCGGTCGCGACGCGGTAATGGCAGGGCAAAGTGAGGCCGACCCCGCCGCCCATCGTAACGCCGTCCATGAAAGCGACCGTCGGCTTGGCGTAGGTGAACAGCGCGTGGTT
>DASTLZ010000103.1:0-6501 GCA_035714425.1 Sphingomonas sp. | reverse complement strand
CCTGATGGCCGAATATGCCCGGTCCCTGTCGATCGGCACCAACGTCGAAATGGACATCCGCGGCATCGGTCCCGTCACCGGCACGGTCGCCTGGTATACCGAAGGCCGCGCCGGCGTGGCGCTCGATCACCCGATCGACCCGCGCAAGGCCCGCAAGCCCATCGGCCAAGGCCCCCACACGCCGCTCTACGCCCGATCCGTTCTGCCCTAAGGCTTCGGCCTGCTCTGCGGCACGGTACGTCCGGCGCCAATGCTCCGGCGCCAATGATCGCCCGCCGCCGAAACGGCGGGCGGGTATGTCACAGCCCTGAGAGTTCTTCCTTCAGGCGCAGTTTCTGTTTCTTCAACTCGGCGATCACCAGGGTATCGGGCACGGGGCGATGCAATTCGTCGGACAGCTTGCGCTCGATGCCCGCGTGCTTGGTCTCCAGGGCTGCGTGGTGGGATGTCTGCATAGCGTGAACGGCTCCTGCATTCGAGTTTGGACACACATAAAATCACCGATCGCGCAAAAAGTCGCGTCCTCAATGGAGGGATTCGGTGATCGGTTCTGCGGATTCGACGATCCGAATGTACCTGGGCGCGCACTCGCGCTAGGCAAGCGATGTCGGGCTCGCATGGGGCGGTGTGCGTTGGGGCGGGGAAGGCAGACATGGATGCGATCGACGCGGCCGCGATCACGCAGCGGCTGGAGGTTCTGCGGACCGAACACCGCGATCTGGACGCCGCCATCGCGGCGCTGAGCGCGACGATCATCGTCGATCAGCTGCAATTCGCACGCCTGAAGAAGCGCAAGTTGCGGCTGCGCGACGAGATCGCGATGCTCGAGGACCATTTGATCCCCGACATCATCGCCTGATCGACCCCCGACCTTCTGCTCCCCGGCCTGCCTCTCTTCTGCCCCGTTGCGAGACGTCCGTCACGGATCGATGCTGGCGGGGGCCCGGCGGCTGTGTCAGCACCGGTCCATGATCGAATTTCGACCCGAATCGGAAATGCAGGGCCGGCTGGTCGATTCCCTCTATGTCGAGGCGATGGTGCTGGCGGACGAGGCGCGCGCCTATTTCGACGAAGCCGGGCGCACCGAACGCGACGGTCTCGATCCGCTGACCCGCGTCACCTATTCGTGCGAATCGCTGAAGGTCACGACGCGGCTGATGCACGTCATCGCCTGGTTGCTGACGCAGCGTGCGGTGGAAGCCGGCGAGTTGCGCGCGCGCGATGCGATGGACCCGTCGCGCCGGCTGGGAAGCGCACCGATCACGCCCGCCATCGCGCTCGCCGCACTGCCACCGCGCGCCCGCGCCCTGATCGCGGCGAGCATCGATCTGCATCGCCGCATCGCGCGCCTCGATATCGCGCAGGAGAACACCGGCCTGGGGCACCCAAGCCCGGCGCGCAGCATCCAGCAACGGCTCGCCGCGGCGTTCTAGACGCGACGCGGCTCGCCTCGCGCCCGTTCGCGGCTCTTACCCCGTCATATCCTCCAGCTCGCGCCCGCGCGTCTCGACCACCATCGCGCGCACGAAGAAGAACGACACGAACGCCGCCGCGGCATAAAGGCCATACGTGACGGGCAGGCCGATGCCCGCGGCCATCGCGGGGAAACTGACGCTGATCGCGAAATTGGCGAACCATTGCGCGAAACCCGACACCGCCAGCGCGGATCCACGGATGCGGTTGGGGAACATCTCGCCCAGCATCACCCACATCACCGGTCCCCAGCTGACGTTGAAGAACACGACATAGACGTTGGCCGCGACCAGCGCGATTGTGCCGTCGCGCTCGGACAGCGTCAGTGCGCCGTTGACGACCGCGCCATTGGCGAAGCAGATCGCGACCACCGCCAGGCTGACGGCCATGCCCGCCGATCCGACCAGCAGCAGCGGCTTGCGCCCCACCCGGTCGATCAACGCCACGGTCAACAGGCACGCCAGGATCGACAGCGTGCCCGACGCGATGTTGATGAGCAGCGCGTCGTTCTCGCTGAAGCCCACCGATTGCCACAGCACCGCGCCGTAATAGAATACAATGTTGATGCCGACGAACTGCTGGAACACGGCCAGTCCGATGCCGGTCCACAGGATCGGCCGGATGCGCCCGGTGGTGCGATCGATCAGGTCGGACAGGCGCGGGCGTTCGTCATCGCCGCTCAGCGATGCGGCGATCTCCGCCACCTTGCGATCCGCCTGCGCCGCGCCGAACAGCCGGGTCAGCACGGCGCGCGCCTGCGCCTCGCGTCCTTTCAGCATCAGGAAGCGCGGGCTTTCCGGGATCAGCAGCAGCGTGAACAGATAGACCGCAGCGGGCACGACCTGCAGCCAGAACATCCAGCGCCAGGCCGGATAGCCCAGCCAGAACGGGCTCAGCGACGATCCCGCGATCCGCGCCAGATAATAATTGGCCACGAACGCGCCGGTCAGGCCGGAGATAATCATGATCTGCTGCACGCTGGACAATCGCCCGCGTACGTTCGCCGGCACCACTTCGCTGATATAGACCGGCGCCAGCACGCTCGCCGCGCCGATGCCCAGCCCGCCGATGATCCGCGAAAGCACGAAGATTTCGGCCGACGGCGCCGCGCCCGCGCCCAAGGCGCTGATGATGAACAGCAGCGCGGCGACGATCATCACCGCGCGCCGGCCCAGCCGATCGGCCAGCCGCCCCGCCATGAACGCGCCCACCGAACTGCCGATCAGGATCGCCCCCACCGTCAGCCCGGTGCCCAGCGACGACAGGTCGAACGCCTTCTCCAGCCCGGCCTGCGTGCCGTTGATGACGCCGGAATCATACCCGAACATGAACCCGCCGATGGTCGCGACCACCACGATCATGCCGATCAGCGCGCGGTGGACCTGCCCTCCATCCGCGGTTTCATGGGCCATTCCGGCTCCGTTCGCTGTCATCTTCGATCCTCTCCTGGGTCGCCGCGCTCTATCGGCGCCGTCGCTATGATGGCCGATGCGGGTGGGTCAGCGCCAGCCCGCGTCGACGAAATACTCGTGCCCGGTGCACATCCGTGCGTCGTCGGACGACAGGAACATCGCCATCGCGGCGATATCCGCCGGCTGGATACGCGCCTTCAGGCATTGCGCGGCCACGATCTCGGCTTCCTGATCGGGCGTATACCATTGCTGCTGGCGCGGCGTTTCGACGTTGCCCGGCACGATCGTGTTCACCCGGATGTTGTCCGGCCCCAGATCGCGCGCCAATCCGCGGGTCAGCCCCTCGATCCCGGCCTTCGCGGTCTGGTAGAGCAGCAGTTCGGGCAGCCCCAGATGCCACGATATCGACCCCAGGTTGACGATCGCGCCGCCGCCGTTCGCGCGCATCGCCGGGATCACCGCCTGCGCCGCGAAGAACAGATGGCGCAGGTTCACCGCCATGCGATCGTCCCAATAGTCCGGGGTGATCGCATCCACCTGATGCCGGTCGTCGTTCGCCGCATTGTTGATGAGCACGTCGACCTCGCCGACCGCCTCGATCGCCTGCTTCAGCGCCGCCAGATCGCGCAGGTCGACCAGGTGGAACGCCGGCGCCACGACAGCATCCGCCGAAAGCCGCTCGACCAGCGCCCGCGAAGGTGCCTCCGCAACGTCGAAGAACACCACCCGGCTGCCCTGCGCCACGAACGCCTCGACGATGCCCGCCCCGATCCCCGATCCGCCACCGGTAATCAGGACGCGCTTGCTCGCCAGACTGGGATAGGTCGCGCGCGCGTCGCTCGCAGGGGCAGGGCTGGTCACGCAGTCGATCTCCACGGCTCGGCGACACGCAGGTCGCGGGGTCGCGCATTGGTAGAGCGGGGATGCGGCTCGTCAAGCGCCCCAAGCACCCCCACAAAGCATCGGCCTCACCGCGGAACGCGCAGGCGGCTGTTGCGCTATAGCGGCAACGGACATCCCGTCCGCCCTTCAAGGATGCCGTCATGGCGGAGCCGAAACCTGCGACCTTGTACCGGATGGTCCTGCCCGATCACGTCTGCCCGTTCGGCGTGCGCGCCAAACAGATGCTCGAAGCCGCCGATTTCCAGGTCGACGATCGCACCCTGACGACCCGGGCGGAGGTCGACGGGTTCATGGCGGAACACGGCGTCGCCACCACGCCGCAAGTGTTCATCGACGGCGAACGGATCGGCGGCAGCGACGATCTGGCGCGATATCTGGGGTCATGACGGCGCAGAGTCCGGGGTTCCTTGGGAAACGCGCGAACCAGCGCGTTCGCCGGCACCGCGAAACGCACCATGATACAGCGCCGGGCACCGTCGCACGTCCTCGGGCACTCGCGATCGTCGCGGTCGTGCTGGGGGCCAGTGCCCTGATCGGCCGCCGCAACGCGCCCCATCCCTCGCACCCGCGCATCCGCCGCTGGTACGCCCGGCTCGACAAGCCCGCCTATACGCCGCCCGATGCCGCTTTCGGCGCGGTCTGGCCGGTGCTCGAAGTCGGGCTGGCGATCGGCGGCTATCGCCTGTTGCGCCACCGTCCCGCGCCGGCGCGGTCCACGGCGATCGGGCTATGGCTGGTCAACACCGCGATGATCGGCGGTTGGACCGAATTGTTCTTCCGCCGCCACGCGCTCGGCCGCAGCACGCTCGCGTCCGGCGCGATGATCGCGACCGGCGCCGGCTATGTTGCGGCCGCCGCGCGGGTCGATCGGCCCGCAGCCATTGCCGCGGTGCCGTTCGTCGCATGGCTGGGCTTCGCGACCTTGCTGGCGGCACGCATCTGGGCGAAGAACCCGCATGCGCACCCAAATGCGCTCCCGCACGCGGCTATGCCGGCCGAATGAACGGGCTGACGGTCTGGCACGACGGCGCGTGCCCCTTGTGCCGCAGGGAAATCGCGCTGGTCCGCCGCCTCGATCGCCGCGGCGCGATCACCTTCGTCGATGTCAGCGATCCCGCAAGCGGCTGCGTCAGCGATCCCGCAAGCGGCTGTCCGATCGATCGCGACGCCTTGCTCGCGCGCTTCCACGCGCTGGAGGACGGACGGATGCTGTCGGGCGCCGCCGCATTCGCCGCCATGTGGCGCGCGATCCCGCGGCTGCGCCCGTTCGGGCTGGCGGCGCGCAATCCGCTGGTGCTGGCCGCCCTGGAGCGCACCTATCGCCTGCTCCTGCGCGCCCGGCCGGGGCTGCAAGCGCTCGCGCTGCGGCTGGAGCGGCGGACGTGAGGACGGTGACACCCGATGCGCCCAAGGCAGGCCAGGAAAGCGTCTGGGACTATCCCCGCCCGGCCGTCGCCCGGGCCAGCCATCGGCACATCCGAATCGAACATCGCGGCCTCGTCATCGCCGACACCCGCGCCGCGGTCCGCACCTTGGAAACCAGCCACCCGCCCAGTTACTATCTGCCGCAATCGGATATCGCGATGGCCGCACTGCGCCCCTCCGATCGCGGATCGTTCTGCGAGTGGAAGGGCCACGCGATCTATTACGACGTGACCGTGGGCGACGAGACGTTCCGCGACGTCGCGTGGAGCTACCCGCAGCCGACGTCCGCCTTCGCGATCCTGCGCGATCACATCGCCTTCTACGCCGCACCCTTCGACGCCTGCCTGGTCGACGGCGAACCGGTCGTGCCGCAGCCCGGCGGGTTCTATGGCGGCTGGATCACCTCCGATCTCGCCGGGCCGTTCAAGGGGATCGCCGGCAGCCGCTTCTGGTAACACCGAACCCGCGATTAGCCGTCGACAATAGTAGGCGTAATGCGACACAGGGAAAAACCCGACGTTTGCGATCGGGTCGACGAACGGGAGTGGGCATGGACAAGCCGCAGATCAACCGAAGGACCGTCCTGTCGGGGGGCGTCGCCGGTGCGGCGGCGTCGATCGCCGCGCCTGCCCGCACGGCTGCGCGAAGGGGCGCGGCACCCATCATGGCACCGCGGCCGCCGATGGGGTGGAACAGCTGGAACAGCTTCGCGACGACGATCACGGAGGCGCAGGCGCGCGAGACCGCGGCGATCATGGCCAACAGGTTGCTGCCCTTCGGCTACGACATCTTCACGGTCGATATCCAATGGTACGAGCCGGAGGCGTCGAGCTACGAATATAGCGCTGCGCCGACGCCCGCGATGGACGGCTATGGCCGCTTGCTGCCCGCGCCCAATCGTTTCCCGTCGAGCGCGGGGGGCAGGGGCTTCGCGCCGTTGGCGGCGGACGTGCATACGATGGGTCTGAAATTCGGCATCCACCTGATGCGCGGCATCCCGCGATTGGCGGTGACCCGCAACCTACCGGTGTTCGGCACACGGTTCCGCGCCGCGGACATCGCCGATACCACCAGCATCTGCTCGTGGAACCCGGACATGTACGGCGTCGACATGCGCAAGCCGGGGGCGCAGGCGTATTACGACAGCGTCTTCGCGCTCTATGCCTCGTGGGGCGTCGATTTCGTCAAGATGGACGACATGAGCCGCCCCTATGACGCACATGCGCCGGAGATAGAGGCGGCGCACCACGCGATCGTCGCGTCGGGCCGCCCGATGATGCTCAGCCTG
>DASTLZ010000102.1:0-2524 GCA_035714425.1 Sphingomonas sp. | reverse complement strand
ATCCGCAATTGCCCGGTGCGCGCCCATTTGGCGACGGTGGTGAAGCTGGTGTCGGGCAAATGCCGCTTGAACCAGCGATCCAGCCGGATGCCGTCGTCGTCATAGCCGACGTTGAATTGGCGAACGTCGCTCATGTACTGACCCTGACGAGTGTAAGTCCCGCGTATAGCGCACCGATCGCGCCGATGACCGAGGCGAGGATATAGGCGAGCGCCGTCGCCGCCGCGCCGCGCTCGATCATCGTCACCGCGTCGAGCGAGAATGCGGAAAAGGTGGTGAAGCCGCCCAGCACGCCGACGCCGAGCAGCAGCCGCCATTGCTCCGCCCCGCCGCCGCGCGCGAGTATGCCGGCAAGCACCCCCATCGCAAAGCCGCCGACCAGGTTCACCGCCAGCGTGCCCCACGGCAGACCGGGGCCGAACAGCGCAAGGATGGCCTGGCCGGTCAGGTGCCGCGCGCCTGCGCCCACCGCACCGCCGAGCATCACGAGAAGAAGCGAAAGCATGGTCCCGCCGTAGAGGCAGGGGGCGAAAACGGCAACCGTTCGAGGCGGCAAGCCCTAGCCGCCGACGATCAGGTGGACGTCGCTGCCGCCGCCGTCTCGCGGCTGCACATGGACGACATACAGCGCCCCCGCCCGCTCGCCAGATACGCGCATGCCGCCGCTGCGCACTGTATAGCCGGCGGCACGGGCGCGGGCACCGTACCAGGTACGCACGACGTCCGGCGCGGCGTCGCTGGCGAAGGCGACGATGCGCAGCGAACATCCATCGTCGGTGCCCGCGGCTTCGGTGACCGCGGCGTCGGGATAGAGCGGGAAGGCAGGCGACAGGCGAGTTGACCAGATCGCCGAATAGCGCACCCGCCCGGCGCAGGCGGCGGTGCGCGGAATGGCTTGCGCCACCGCGCCCAGCGTCAAGGCGGCACCCACGGGACGGCTGACGGCGGCGTCAAGCGGCACGAGCACCGTGTCGGGGCGCGGCGGTGGGCGCAACGCGTCGATGTTGGCGGACTGGCCCAGGCCGGGATCGACCATGATCGGGCCCTGGAGGGCTTCGGCGACCGCGGGATCGGCGATCGGCTTCTGCGCCGGCGCCGGGTCATCGTCCTTGCCGCTGCATGCACCGAGCGCCAGGACGATCGCGAGGGAAAGGCAGCGCATGGCCAATGATATACGCGGCTGCCCGTTAAGGAAGAATGGGGTTCGCACCGCCACGATCTTGCGCGCGGGGCGGGAATGCCCACATCGGTTGCATGCTGAACATCGTCTCCCTCCTGATCGGTCTCGTCGCCCTGATGCTGGGCATCGTGCCGTTCCTGCCGTTCCTCGCGTGGGGATATTGGTTCGTGATCCCGATCGCGGTGGTCGGTGCGGCGATCGGCGCGCTGTCGTCGCGCAACGGCGGGCGCAATCTGAACCTGGTCCTGATCGTGATCTTCGGCATCCGGCTGGCCTTGGGCGGCGGTTTCATCTGAACGCGCGGCGCGGCTTCGTAAGATGCTGCGCATGCGGATGAATGCGTGTCGCGAGGATCTGGCCAAGCCGGCGATCGGCCGGTAATTGGCGCGCGTGTCCAGCGCCTCGCCACGCCTGTCCCGGATCGTCACGCAGCCCGGTCTGCCGTATTTCAAGACCGAGGACGGTGTTCCCTGGACGCCGATCGGGCATAACGATGCGGTGACCTGGCCCGATTTCGCCGCGTTGTTCCGCCGCCGCGATCCCGACGCGGTCGAGCGCCACCTGGTCCGTCTGCGCGATCACGGCGTCACCTGCATCCGGCTGATGCTGGAATATTGCCACGGCGAGCATCGGTATCTGGAACGGCCAGCGGGCCGATTCGTGCCCAACATGGTGCAGCTGTGGGACGATCTGTTCGCGATGATGGAGCGCGTCGGGATGCGCGTCCTGCTAACGCCTTACGACACGTTCTTCATGTGGGTTCGGTGGAAGCACCATCCATACAACCGCGCCAATGGCGGGCCTTGCGGGCGGCGCGACGCGTGGCTGACGTCGCCCGAGATGCGCGACGCGATCAAGGCGCGGCTGGCGTTCGCCAGCGACCGGTGGGGCGGGAGCAGCGCGCTGTTCGCGTGGGACGTGTGGAATGAAATTCATCCCGCGCATGGCGGCAACGATCCGGCCAATGTCGCGCCGTTCCTCGACGATATCGCTCCCTGGCTGCGCGCGCGCGAGATCGCACGGCGCGGCTATGCCAATCTGCAGACGGTGTCGGTGTTCGGGCCCGAACTCATCAACCATCCCGCGCTCGTCGAGCCGGTGTTCCGCCACCCCGGCCTCGATTTCGCGAACACCCATTTGTACGAGGCGGGGACGATCGACGCGCCGCGTGACACCGTGGCGCCTGCGCTGGCGGTGGCGCGGTTGATGGCGGCAGCGGTGGGTGCGGCCGGGCTGCGGCCCGTATTCGATTCCGAACATGGCCCGATCCACAGCTTCAAGGATCGCAAGAAGACCCTGGCCGAGCCGTTCGACGATGAATATTTCCGCCACATCCAATGGGCG
>DASTLZ010000101.1:0-4359 GCA_035714425.1 Sphingomonas sp. | reverse complement strand
CAGCGTTCCCGTTACGCGCTTCGCGCGATGCTCTTCCTGGCAGAGGCGCCACCCGGCGGCCCGCCGATCCCCATGACCCGCATCGCGGCGCAGGCACGCGTACCGCGCAAGTTCCTGGAGCTGATCCTCGCCGACCTGCGCGAAGCCGGTTTCCTCATCAGCCACCGTGGCAAGATGGGCGGCTATCGCCTGTCGCGGCCGACCCATCTGATCTCGCTCGGCGACATCATCCGCACCATCGAAGGCCCGCTGGCGCTCGTCCCCTGCGTCAGCCGGACCGCGTACAGCGCGTGCGGCGATTGCCATGACGAAGCGACCTGCGCGATCCGCCACGCGATGATGCGCGTCCGCGACGAAACCGCGCGCATCCTCGACGGCACCAGCCTGGCCAATGCCGCGGTCGAGGAACTGGCGGCGGCGTAGTGATTTTGAAAACTCGCGGAACGGCGAGTTGAAGAAGGCACCGCAAAAACGCGCGTTCAGCGCGTTTTCAAAAAGGGACCCCCTCTTCCGGCATGCTGCGCATCACCGAACTGAAGCTGCCGCTCAATCATGCGGACGAAGCGTTGCCGGCGGCGATCCGCGATCGGCTGCGCATCACGCCGCGCGATCTGGTGCGCTATACGGTGGCGCGGCGCGCGCATGATGCGCGGGACAAGATGGATATCCAGCTCGTCTATTCGGTCGACGTCACGCTGAAGAACGAAGCGACCATCGTCGCGCGGTTCCGGCGTGATCGCCACGTGAACCCGACGCCCGACACCGGCTATCGTTTCGTCACCCGCGCAGCCGCCGATTATGCCGGGCCGCGGCCGGTGGTGATCGGGGCTGGGCCGTGCGGGCTGTTCGCCGGATTGCTCCTCGCCCAGATGGGGTTTCGCCCCATCATCCTCGATCGCGGCAAGCTGGTGCGCGAACGGACCAAGGACACCTGGGGCCTGTGGCGCCGCGGCGAGCTGCACCCGGAATCGAACGTCCAGTTCGGCGAAGGCGGCGCCGGCACCTTTTCCGACGGCAAGCTGTGGAGCCAGATCAAGGACCCGCGCCACCTGGGTCGCAAGGTGCTGATCGAATTCGTGAAGGCCGGTGCCCCGCCCGAAATCCTCAGCGAGGCGCATCCCCATATCGGCACCTTCCGCCTGGTCACGATGGTGGAAAGCATGCGCGCGACGGTGGAGGCGCTGGGCGGCGAATATCGCTTCGAACGGCGGGTGGACGACATCGACGTAGACGCCGCCGCAGACGGCACCCGCACGCTGGCCGGCCTGCGCTTGCAGACCGGGGAGACGATCGCCGGCGGCCCGGTGGTGCTGGCGGTCGGCCACAGCGCGCGCGACACCTTCGCGATGCTCCACGCCCGCGGCGTCCATCTGGAGGCCAAGCCGTTCTCCATCGGCGTGCGGATCGAACATCCGCAATCGTGGATCGACGAAGCGCGCTTCGGCCCGTGTGCCGGCCACCCCGATCTGGGCGCCGCGGCCTACAGCCTGTCGCATCACTGCGCGAACGGGCGCACGGTCTACAGCTTTTGCATGTGCCCCGGCGGCACCGTCGTCGCCGCCACATCCGAGGTCGGGCGCGTCGCGACGAACGGCATGAGCCAATATTCGCGCAACGAACGCAACGCCAATTCCGGCATCGTCGTCGGCATCGATCCGGCCCGCGATTACCCCGGCGATCCGCTGGCCGGCATCGCGTTGCAGCGGCATTGGGAAACCCGCGCGTTCGAAGTCGGCGGCGGCGGCTATCGTGCCCCGGCGCAGCGGCTGGGCGATTTCCTGGCCGGCCGCGCGTCGACCGCCCTGGGCAGCGTCATCCCCTCCTACCGCCCCGGCGTAACCCCTACCGACCTCGCGCAATGCCTGCCCGATTTCGCGGTCACCGCGATGCGCGAGGCGCTGGTCGCGTTCGGGCGGGACATACCGGGATACGATCACCCCGATGCGGTGCTCACGGGTGTGGAGACGCGCACCTCGTCACCCTTGCGCATCACGCGCGGGGAGGGGTTCGAAAGCCTCAACACCGCCGGGCTCTACCCCGCCGGCGAAGGCGCCGGATACGCCGGCGGCATCCTGTCCGCCGCGGTCGACGGCATCAAGGTCGCCGAAGCCGTCGCGCTGCGCCTGACGGCGTCCTGACCGGGATCGACGTAAAGTCGCTGACGGCATCTTGCCCGCAGCACCCCCCGGCCCGCAGGGCCCCCCCCCCCCCGGGCGAAGGCCGAGGCCCAGTTGGGACGGTCGATGTAACGCAGTGCCGCCCCTCACCATAATGGTCTACCCCCTGGGCTCCGGCCCTCGCCCCGGAGGCAGAAGGCTGAACGTCGATCCCTCTTGGTTTCGCACTAACCCGTCATCGCATCCAGCGCGCCGAAGATATGGCTGCGTAAGGCCGGGTCGCGCGTCACTTCCAGCATCGCGCTCAGGCTGGCGCGCGCGCTGGCCACGTCGCCGCTCGCGCGTTCCAGCCGGGCGCGTTCCCACCAGGCATGGGCGTTCGACGGCGCGATCAGGGTCATGCGGCGGAACAGCGTCAGTGCGCGCTCGCGGCTGCCGCGCGCTTCCGCCCGCGTCGCTTGGTTCATCAACAGGCGGATCAGCACGCCACGGTTGGTCATGGGCGCCAGATGCTCCTTGGACGGCGTCGCGTCCGGCCCCAGCATCCGCGCCAGCAGGTCGCTCAGCCGGTTCGCATCGACGATGTCGCCGCCTGCGAAGGCATCCACCAGCACCGGCTCCGTCTCCGAACCGATCCTTGCGAGCACATGGCCGGGGGTGTTCAGCACGTCCGCGCTCCACCCCATCCGCCGCGCCGCGGCGACGTAGAGCATGGCCAGGCTGACGGGCAGGCCACGGCGCCGGTCGATCACCCGGATCATGTCGGCATTGGCCGGATCGTCATAGGTGTCGCGGTCGCCGACGAAGCCATGCTCGCCGCCGATCACCTCGACCAGCGCATAGGCGCGCTCGCCCGCGCTGTGCGCGTCGCTGCCGATATCGACCAGCCGCTCGGTCACCCGCGTCAGCAGCGCGACATACGGCTCCAACGGCACGTCGGGATGGTCGAGCGCGGCGATCTCCAGCGCGCTGGCGTCCAGCGCGATGGCGTCATCCTCCAGCAGGCCGAAACGGGCGATATCCTCTTCCATGCGGACAGCAGACGAGCGGGCACGCGCCCGGTTCCGCATCGCGAAAACGCGCTCCCGAAAATCATACTGACCCATGTGGAAGATCAGAACCCCGCCGCCTGCCCGTTGGTTGGGATTGGCAAGCGACAAGCAGGAGCAGCGCGCATGACGTTTGATGGCAAAGTGGCATTGGTAACGGGCGCCGGCTCCGGCATCGGCAAGGCGACGGCGCTGCGGCTGGCGGCACAAGGCTGCGCGGTCGGGGTACTGACCCACACGCCGGAGGATGCGCAGGACGTCGCGGCGCAGATCGCGCTGGCCGGCGGGCGTGCGCTGGTGCTGGTCGCCGACGTCGGCGATGCCGCGCAGATGCAGGCGGCGGTCGCCGATCTGCTGCGCGAATACGGCCGGCTCGATCATCTGTTCGCCAATGCCGGGATCAACGGCGTCTGGGCACCGATCGACGAGATCGCGCCCGACGAATGGGACAAGACGATCGCGACCAATCTGCGCGGCGCGTATCTGACGGCGCATTTCGGCGTGCCCCATCTGAAGCGTGCCGGCGGCGGATCGATCGTCATCACCGCATCGGTCAACGGCACCCGCATCTTCTCCAACGCCGGCGCGACGGCCTATAGCTGTACGAAGGCGGCGCAGGTCGCGATGGCCAAGATGCTGGCGCTCGAACTAGCCAAATTCCGCATCCGCGTCAACGTCGTCTGCCCCGGCCAGATCGAAACCGACATCGAAGCCAGCACCACCCACCGCGATCCCGACGTGGCGGGCGAGCCGGTCGAATATCCGCAAGGCAAGATCCCGCTGACGGACGGAAAGCCCGGTACGTCCGATCAGGTCGCCGATCTGGTGCTGTTCTTGATGTCCGATGCGGCCCGGCATATCAGCGGCACGCCCGTTTGGATCGACGGCGCGGAATCCTTGCTGGTGGGGTGACGCGGCGGCGGCGCCTCCTGCGCTATTCGGCCGGCCGGTCGCGCGGGGGGCGTAACGGAACGATGCGGCGGGCGGCGGGGTTTACGGCTCGCCATCGTATCACCGGATTTGCCCGTTCATGTCCTTTCTCGACAAAGAATTGCGCGTCGCGCTGGTGATGAGCGGCGGCAACGCGCTCGGCGCTTATCATGCCGGCGCGTATCAGGCGCTGGCGGAGCGGGGCATCGTGCCGGACTGGATCGCCGGCGCATCCGCCGGCGCCATCAACGGCGCGCTGATCG